>CALNBW010000447.1 GCA_937874815.1 uncultured Bacillota bacterium
GTAGTGCAGGAAAGGCTCCAGCAATTAGGGTTCGCCCCAGGCCCGATAGATGGGGTCTATGGGGGAATTACCCGACTAGCGGTTAATTATTTCCAGATGGCCAATGACATTACTGAAGACCCAAGTGGAGTAGTCGGGGCTGCTACCTATAAGGCTTTAGGGATTAACTGTGGAATGCTAATTGCTCCAGACCCAACCAATCTGGTATACAACAACCCCTATGCCCAATCGTCGGAGACAGTTTGGTATAAGGGGCGCTTAGTGCTATCGTTGGATCTAGGCCAGCTGGATTGCTCACCGGAAGAGATCAAGTGGTCGCCTGAATACTTCATGATCTACGGTTTCGACCAAAATGGCGAACCTGAGTTCGTTCCTGGGCAGCTATACATTTATGCCACAGCGCCTGGCGATCCAGATTACTCGCCTATTTGGCGCTACTACTATGTAATAGTTCCACGCGATTACATACCAAATACCCTCCGCAGCGCTGAAGACGTCCTGAATAGCGGCTATCAGATCATTGAGACCGACATACTAGACAACTGACCGATTGTCTAAAAAAGCCGGCGTGTCCGGCGATAATGGAGAAGCAGGGGCTCAACTGCCCCTGCTTTTTCTACGGCTGCATTCTGGTCCAAGCGACCGAGAAACTACCCCCCCAAGCCCAATTATAGATCTTCCCGCACAAAGCGATGCTCTGCCAGCAACAACACAGCCATAGTTACCAGTATGAAGCCGACCGCCACCACCCACGGAAAGTTAGCCCTTCCGAAGAAATAATCAGTAGCACGCATATGGAAAAAGGGGCTGAAAGCGCGGGTAGACTCCCAAAAGCCCAGCACGGACCAGGCACCAAAAAGAATGGCACTGATAACCCCGCTCCAGATCCTATCTTTAGCGAAGAGCGAAATAAGCAGGCTGACGGCAAACACAGAAGTCATGCCCAGAGCCGTAATAAAGGTGGCCGGTATCTGCCGAAAATGGCGTAATGAATAGCCGAAAAGACTACTTAAGGGGATAATCAATACGCCAGCTGTAACAAACACTACCACAATTGAAGCTGCCGCTAGGAGAGCTTTAGTCCAGAAGGCCCTCTTGCGGCTGACGCCATTGGTCAATAATAGGGTGATAGTACCGCTCTCTATCTCGGGAGCCAGTAACCCTATGCCCAACACAATTGCCAGTATGCAGCCAAACTGTATCAGGTTCTTATCATTGAAATTCCACCACATGGCATCGGTATAGTCTCGGAAGCTATCAAGCGCATCGGAGGAAAAGAAAAAAGGCATCTCCGACATGTCTGCGGGCAAGAGCTCCAGCAGCTGCTCATATATAATGATCATGACTGTAATCACTACCACCAGCAGGAGAAAAGCGACTACCAGCTTCCACCGAATATCCCTAAACTCCTTGGCCACTAACGTGCGGCTCATGCTGCATCACCTCCGGCATAGACTACGAAGATCTCTTCCAGTGACAGATCATAGGTCTCAATGGCTATCGGCTGCATGGCTCTCAACTCAGCCATAACATCGTCAAAATCTTTTTCGACCGTTACAATCCACTGCCCCGATTCACCCTTGATGTTGCGAACGGGGTGCCGCAGCTGCAATGGTTCCTTACCCGCTAGAACTACGCGAATACGTTTTACATTGCGTTTCATTTCTTCCAGATCGCCCGTTAGCACCAAGCGCCCCTTGTGCAAAATACCGACAGTATCGGCCACCTGCTCCACTTCCGCCATGTTGTGGGAGGAAAAGAACACTGTCTGCCCTGTTTCTGCCACCCCGTCCATCAAGACCCGTAGAAAATCCTGCCGCTTAATGGGATCAAGGCCGGAAGTGGGCTCATCAAGAATCAGGAGTCCGGGTTGTGGCGCCATAGCCAGAAGCAAAGCTAGTTGACGCTGCATCCCCTTTGATAATTTGCGCACTCGTTGCTGCCGCGGCAGCTCGAACATAGCCAAGAGCAGCTCTGCATAAGCATCGTCCCAGCCGGGCCGCAAGCCCCTAACCAGCCTCATGCTCTCCTGTACGGTCAGGTGGGGATAAAGATTACCTAGCTCCGGCACATAGCCTACGTGTTGCCCAATGAGATCGCCCTGAGTGCTGCTGTCAAAGCCGAGCACTTGGGCCGAGCCTTTCGTAGGGGTGCGTAGCCCCAAAAGCATACCAACTGTAGTACTCTTGCCTGAGCCATTGGGCCCAAGAAAGCCAAAAACGCTTCCCTGCCTCACTTTCAGACTCAGATCTGTAACAGCCTGTTTAGCACCGTAGACTTTGCTCAGGCCATCAGCTATGATCACATTCATCCAAATCCAACTCCTTTCTAGGGCTCTCGTCAAATATTACCGCTAATCGTTCAGCAAATATCTGCTCCATCTCTTTTCTGGCCAGCCCCAAACGCTTCGCTTCCCGCAATAGGTTATCTAAAGCGTCACTAACTCTCAGGCGACGCGCAGGCGGTGCCAGGGTTTTGGCCTCCACAACAAAAGTTCCCCGGCCACGCAAGGTTTCGATAATGCCCTCTCGCTCCAACTCCTGATAGGCACGCGCTACGGTGTTAGGATTCACCGCCAAGCGCCCGGAAAGCTCCCGCACCGAAGGCAGTTGGTCTCCCTTTTCCAACACTCCGCCGGCTACCGCCTGTTTAACCTGAATCTGCAGCTGCACGTAAATGGGGATGGGACTGCGATGATC
>CALNBW010000448.1 GCA_937874815.1 uncultured Bacillota bacterium
CCAGGGAACAGCTTCTAGCGGACAGTTTTCATGTACTGAGAACGGCCGTTACGTTGTTCCATCCGATAACGCCAATGGGTTGTGAGATGGTTCGCGAGTACCTCGGCGTCGATGCAAGGCTATGGCAATGGGAATACATTTTCGAGCCGCTTGCGTTTTTTGCAGGCCCCAACCACAAGATTAGGTTTCTAGAGCCCCGGGTCGACTTTTTCAAAAAGCACCCATCTCAATTTGATCAGACCATTTTACTACGGGCAAAAGCTTACGCCAGCCGCTAGCCATTTAGAATCACTTTTTTTGTCGCTTGCGTAAAACTTATCGACAGGTTGTCCCATCTGTCGGCCTGCTCTTTTGCAGTTGGGGGTGCCAGACTTGTGGGGTGAAACTGGGAAGCCCAACATCTAGGGGGTTGACTCCGTTTTTCAGCGAACTTAACGCAGAATGTGTCGCAATTTTTGCGATACCCATCGCGTCGTTTGACATGCCTTCTTTAGGCTTCTATCTATAATGAACCCAAGAAGCCAAAGAAAATGAGGTGTTCTGCTGATGCTCAATAAGGCAAGGATTGATTCACCAGCGTTTGGTCAGTATGAACCAGTCGTCAAGAGTACCTGGCGCCAGCGTTTCGGCACTTGGGGGTCTTTGCTTAGCAATCGCGTAACTCTTCGAGTTGTGTTAATGGCCATACTGCTAGGAAGGGCAGTTGTTTTTGGAGATCTAGCTCCCTTTGGCTTAGCTCTGTTTGTTGCGGTGCGCTGGGCGTGTCCAGAGCAGAGTTGGCCGGCCGTTTTCGGGTTGACCGTAGGAGCACTACTGCGCTCTCCCGGGGCAGCAGTCAGTCTGTTGGGTTGTATGGGGATTTACGTCAGCTTGGAGCGCTATCTACTCAGCCAACGCTGGCGCAACCTGCTTACTGGTATGGGGATGGCTAGCCTTACTTGTCTACTAGTTAAGCTGCCGGTATTTCTGCTGCAGCCACCGTCCGTGTTCGACCTCACTAGTACCTTTCTCGAAGCAGGATTAGTCACCGTGTTGGCCTATGTTTTTGCCCAAGGGGCGAAAGTGCTATTGCAGCAGGATGCGCTTGAACTGCAAGGGGAACAGGCATTAGCCGTTAGTATAGCTGTAGCGGCCATGTTGATGGGCCTGGAGGGGTGGTCGATACTGGGGATCCCCTGCAAAGCCATTGCCGCCTCCTACTTCGTGATGCTGGGGGCCTACTTAGGGGGACCAACCTGGGGCTGTGTTGCCGGTGTTACCATTGGCGTGGTGCAAAACCTGGCTCACCCCGCGCTGCTGGGCCAAGTGGGCCTGTATGCGGGGGCCGGTCTCTTGGCTGGTCTGTTTAGAGAGATGAAGAAGGTCGGCGTGGGGCTAAGTTTTACACTGGGTTTGTTGCTGCTTACCGTGTACGGCACCCAGCCGGGTGACTTGCGGCAAATAGCCTATGCCGCGATAATTGCTTTCGGGTTTCTGTTGGTCAGCGGCGGGCGCTGGCGGAGCTGGCTCAAGCCCCATTTGGCTATCGCGCAAGCGGGCGCTGCAGCTAACCAGCTGCAGACACAACGGGGGCAGCAGCTGGCGGTGGGCCGTCTACGAGACCTGGAGGCGGTGTTTACGCAGTTAGCCGAAACCTTTGCCGAGAAGGAAACGGACGAGGGGTTCTTAGTAGAGAAAAGTTTTAATGCCCTCATGGACCATATCGTTACCGATGTCTGCGAATCCTGTGCCCATTTTAATGTCTGCTGGCAGCAGAATTTCTATAAAAGCTATCATACTTTGCTAAACATGTTGGCCTTGGCCGATGCTCAAGGGGAGCTGTCAACCAGTCGGATTCCGGAGGCGTTAGAACAACGCTGCCGCCGCCCAGTGGAGCTGATTACCTGCGCCAACTATCTGGTCAAGGTCTATAAACTAAACCTCTATTGGCAGAAAAAAATGCGTGAAAGCCGTTCTCTAGTGGCTAACCAGCTGCGGGGCGTTGCCACTATCATGCACAGCCTGACGCGGGATATACGCATGGACAGTGAACAACAGCATGATTTGGCCGATGAAATCCGGGAGCAGATCGCAGCACTCAAGTTAACCGTGCAGCAAGTAGAAGTATATCGGCGTCAGGGTCGGATCGATGTGATCTTAACCAAAACAGCTTGCCGGCCAGATGAGAGCTTGTGTGCAGACCAACTGATTCCTTTGATCAGTTGTTTGGTGGGACGCCCTGTAGTACGTATGCATTCAAAATGCCCCGGGCGCAGTGGGAAAGGGAAGTGCACACTTTGTCTTTCCACCAGTCAGCCTTTCCGAGCAGAATCAAGCATCGCTCAGGTCTGCCGCACAGGCGCGGGTGTTTCTGGCGATACCGCCAGCATCAAGGAGTTGCCGAATGGCAAGCTAGCCGTATTGCTGAGTGATGGCATGGGCAACGGCCCAGAAGCCAGTCGCGAAAGCCGCGCCACGGTGGCTGTACTAGAACAACTACTGCGCTCCGGCTTCGATAAGGAGACGGCAGTGCAGACGATCAACTCCGTATTAATGTTGCGTTCTCCGCGAGAAACGTTTGCCACGGTAGACATGGCGGTCATTGATCTGTACACTGGAATTACTGAACTGACAAAAATCGGGGCCACAGCCGCTTTTCTAAAGCGGGGAGATAATGTAGAATGTATACGGTCGAACTCGCTCCCGGCTGGTATTTTA
>CALNBW010000449.1 GCA_937874815.1 uncultured Bacillota bacterium
GCGACCCACACAACTGGCTTTCAAGATGATATATCTCGGGCACTGACCAGACAAAACAAAGGGGCATGTCGCAAACTTGTGCGACATGCCCCTTATATATTGCTGTTCTAGACTAGCTCAGCTAAGCGTTTGTAGTGTTCTAGGCGTGCCTTGGCGTCTGCTTCGGCCTGCTGAAGGAGTTCTTCCCCGTGTCCAGGGAATTGCTTCAGTAGGGTAGCATAGCGCACTTGGCCTCTCAAGAACTCTTGGAAGTCGCCGCTGGGCTCTTTATGATCAAGCACAAACGGGTTCTTGCCTTCTAGCGTGAGCTCAGGGTTATAACGGTATAGTGGCCAGTAACCGGCTTCAACGGCCAGTTTAGCTTCCTGCTGGCTCTTGCCCATGTTGATGCCATGGTTGATACAAGGTGAATAGGCAATGATGAGCGAAGGGCCGTCGTATTTTTCGGCTTCTAGCATGGCTTTCAGCAGCTGGTTATGGCTAGCGCCCATGGAGACGCTGGCTACATAGACATAACCGTAAGACATCGCCATTAAGCCCAGGTCTTTCTTACGCGTCCGCTTGCCGGAGGCGGCGAACTTCGCAACTGCTCCCGTAGGCGTCGCCTTGGACGATTGCCCGCCGGTATTAGAGTAAACCTCTGTATCAAGCACGAGCACGTTGACGTTAGCTCCGGAGGCCAGTACGTGATCTAGCCCGCCAAAACCGATGTCGTAGGCCCAACCGTCGCCGCCGACAATCCACATCGACTTCTTGACTAGATAGTCTGCCAAAGAGTTGAGCTCGTTCAGCATGGTAGCTACTTCGCCCGTCGCCTGTTCTAAAGCAGGCACCAGTTCGGCCCGTACTTGAGCAGCAGCAGCCTTGGATGCGTCAGCATCGTCCTTGCCAGCCAGCCAGCTTTCTAGGGCAGCCCTGAGCGCCGAGTCAATCGGAGCGTCTAGCAGGCTAGTTGCTAGGTCTGTAATCCGGTTCCGCTTCTGCTGCACGGCCAAGCTCATGCCTAAACCAAATTCAGCGTTGTCTTCAAAGAGCGAGTTAGCCCAAGCCGGCCCGTGGCCCTGACGATTAACCGTATAGGGGCAAGTCGGGGCACTGCCGCCGTAAATGGAAGAACACCCAGTGGCGTTAGCAATAATTGCCCGGTCGCCAAAGAGCTGAGTCATCAGTTTGAGATAAGGGGTTTCGCCACAACCAGCGCAGGCACCAGAGAATTCGAAGAGTGGCTGCTGGAACTGGCTACCTTTGACCGTAGTTGGGGCCATGGTAGCCGGAGCTTCAGGCAGCTGCTGGACAAACTGATAGTTGGCAATTTGCCCTTCAACCTCATCCTGTAATGGTTTCATAACGAGCGCCTTATTCTTAGCCGGGCAGACGTCAGCACAGTTGCCACAGCCAGTGCAGTCTAGTGGAGATACCTGCATCATGTACTGTAGACCAGCTAATTCTCTGCCAATAGCGTTCTTAGAGTTCAAGCTGTCAGGCTTGCTAGCTAGCGCTTCTGGCTGCGCTAAATAAGGCCTGATAGCTGCATGGGGGCAAACAAAGCTACACTGGTTGCACTGAATGCAATTCTCGGTAGCCCAGACAGGAATTTCTGTCGCGATGCCCCGCTTCTCATATTGGGTAGTACCCGTTGGCACAACGCCATCCGGTGGGAAAGCACTGACCGGTAGTTTGTCGCCTTCAAGGGCCAAGATGGGGCGAATAACTTCCTGAACATAGGCCGGTTCGGCGCTGGCAGCAGCGGCTTCATCGAGTGCATCGGCCCAGTGTTTAGGATAGATGACTTCTTCTAGGGCGTCGACAGAATCGACAGCCGCATAGTTCATCGCCACTACTTTTTCGCCTCTGCGACCATAGGAATGCTGGATTGCCTCTTTGATGTAACGGGAGGCATCCGCTTCAGGGATAACTTTGGCGATTTTGAAGAAAGCAGCCTGTAAGACGGTGTTGATCCGGCCACCTAAGCCGATATCATGGGCAATCTTAACCGCATCAATATTGTAGAAGCGTAGCTTCTTCTGGGCAATAGTACGCTTCATGCTTGCTGGAAGCTCGTGTTCCATTTCCTCTAAGGACCATGGCGAGTTCAGCAGAAACACGCCACCCTCTTTGATGCCATCCAAAACATCATAGCGCGTTACATAAGAGGGGTTATGGCAGGCGATAAAATCGGCCTGGTCAATCAAATACGGTGCCTTAATGGGCGAAGGACCAAAGCGCAGGTGGGAGATAGTGATACCACCCGACTTCTTAGAGTCATAAACAAAATAGCCCTGGGCAAAGAGATCGGTGTTATCACCGATAATCTTGATCGAGTTCTTGTTAGCACCAACAGTGCCGTCAGATCCAAGACCAAAGAATTTAGCGCGATAGACGCCGTGGGAGGCGATATCCAGAGCCGGCCCCACAGTTAACGACGTATGGGTCACGTCATCTTCAATACCTACCGTAAAGCCATTCTTAGGGGCAGCCAACTTGAGATTATCAAAGACAGCTTTAACCATATTCGGGGTGAATTCCTTGGAACCAAGGCCGTAACGTCCACCCACAATGGTTACAGTTTGCTGCTGCTGACTGAGGACAGTGCAGACATCCTGATAAAGAGGCTCGCCTAAAGAACCAGGCTCCTTAGTACGGTCGAGCACAGCGATCTTGGTCACTGTCTTTGGTAAGACGGCCAAGAAGTGTTCAGCTGAGAAGGGGCGATAGAGGCGGACCTTGAGCAGGCCGACTTTTTCGCCTTGCTTGTTCAGGTAATTAACTGTCTCTTCCACAGTGTCAGCACCAGAGCCCATGATCACGATAACATGTTCGGCATCGGGTGCACCATAATAATCAAAGGGTTTGTAATTACGACCAGTCAGCTCGCCCACCTGTTTCATGACCTCAGCAACGATAGCTGGCGTAGCGGCGTAATACTTGTTGCTCGCTTCGCGGCCTTGGAAGTAGATATCCGGGTTCTGAGCCGTGCCTTGTTGATGGGGCTGTTCTGGATTAAGAGCGCGTTTGCGGAATTCAGCAACTGCCTCCATATCTAGCAAAGGTAGCATCTCATCGTAGTCAATGACATCTACCTTGGAAATTTCGTGCGAAGTACGGAAGCCATCGAAGAAGTGAACAAAAGGTACCCGAGCTTTAACCGTCGCCAAATGAGCGACGAGCGCGAGGTCCATCGCTTCTTGTACGGAGCTTGATGCTAACAGAGCAAAACCGGTCTGCCGAGCTGCCATAACATCGGCATGATCGCCGAAGATAGACAAAGCATGAGCAGCTAGGGAACGAGCGGTAACGTGGAAGACTGTGGGGAGTAGCTCGCCCGCAATCTTATACATGTTCGGAATCATCAGAAGCAATCCTTGCGAGGCGGTGAAGGTCGTTGTGAGAGCGCCAGCTGCTAGTGAGCCGTGTACGGCACCGGCGGCACCAGCTTCGGATTGCAGTTCAACAACTTTCAGGGTTTGGCCAAAAAGATTTTTGCGGCCATGGGCTGACCATTCATCAGCAACCTCACCCATGGTAGAGGAAGGTGTGATCGGGTAAATCGCAGCGACGTCGCTAAAAGCATAAGCTACGTGAGCAGCTGCTGTGTTACCATCGATGGTCTGTTTGTGCATTTCCACACCATCTTTCTATAATATATTTTTGGTGCAGCAGAGTTGTAGATGGCCATCTGCTTATCCTCTAGTATAGTTTATTATAGAGGAGATAGGCAAAGGGCAGAAAAAACGCTTACAAATCCGAACCTATATGGAACTGCACCGTATATGTATAATGTATACCTTTTGGCAAGTCCCTGTCCAGTCTGTTAAGGCAAATGCCGGGTTGGCACAGTAACCGGGTCTTTAGGGGTTGGGGCAAGCCCCCTGGATGGGGCATACTAGTTATGAAGAGGGGAGGGATGATATGTTAGGTCAAGAATCGCTTGACAGGATTAACGAGCTGGCGCGGAAGCAACGCACGGTAGGATTAAGCATTGCTGAACAGGCGGAACAACATGCTTTACGGCAGGCATATTTAGAGGCTTTTCGTGTTTCTTTGCGGGCTCAGCTAGCAGCGCAAGGGCTGCGTCCAAAGTCCCATTCTGCTACCTGCAGCTGTTGCCAGCACTCTAAGAAACTACATTAAGGGTACAAGCTGATAGTTGCTCCGCAACCATCACTTTATAGCCCGCAACGCCAAGGCGTTGCTAGAGGGGAGATAATTGCATGAGCAATTTGGAAGTTAACCAGGAACGTTTCCTAGCCAGTATAGAAGAGCTTAGCCGCATCGGTTCCACCAGTGCCCAAGGTGTTACCCGGTTTGCGCTGACCGAGGGCGACCGGCAGGCAAGGGAATGGTTACAGGCGAGGGCCCGAGCACACAACTTGGCGTCCCATTTTGATGCGGCCGGGAATCTATTTATCTACGCCGCTGGAAGCAGCCAAGAGCCACCCCTGATCGTGGGTTCCCACGTGGACACGGTGCCTAATGGGGGCCGCTATGATGGGGCCTTGGGTGTGCTAGCAGGCCTAGAGAGTTTAATCCGCCTGCAAGAGACAAAGACACTGCTAACACGGCCAGTTTGGCTAGCGGTATGGACGGAAGAGGAGGGTAGTCGTTTTCGCAGTGGTTTGATAGGCAGTAGGGCTTCTATTGGTGAGGTCACTGCTGCTGAGTTGAATGATCCAGATGCTGCTGGTATTACTCCAGCAGACGCGCTCCGTAGTTGGGGTCTTAACCCTGACGATATACAGTCAGTAGCGAGAAGGCCAGGTCAGGTGCACGCCTACGTGGAGCTACATATTGAACAGGGCGCGAAGCTAGATGTTGCAGACCTGCAAATAGGGGTTGTTACTGGTATTGTCGGTATTAGGCGTTACGACGTATCTGTTAAGGGGCAGGCCAATCATGCGGGGACGACGCCAATGCACTTGCGCCATGATGCCTTGGTGGCAGCGGCGCTCATGGTGCAAACGGTGGAGCAAGCTGTTATAACTAGCGGCCACTCCGATGCGGTAGGTACTGTGGGGAAGCTGCAGGTTTTTCCCGGCGGCGTTAACGTGGTTCCGGGGCAAGTTGATTTCTCTTTGGAGATTCGCGATATCGAAACAGCAGTCATGGATGAGTTGGTGGCGATGCTGCAAACTAAGCTGCAGCAAATTGCCGCTCAACGCGGGGTTGAACTGAGCTGGGAGTTAGCTGCCGATGTAAAGCCTGCTCCTTTGGCTGAAACTGTGCAACAGACCATTGCTGCTGCCGCCAGCGACTTAGGCTATTCCTGGCAGCGTATGCCTAGTGGAGCGGGGCATGATGCTCAACACTTAGCCCGCATCTGTCCCACGGGCATGATTTTTGTGCCCAGCAAAGGGGGCATTAGCCACTCGCCAGCCGAGTTTACGGCTGACGCCGATTGTGTGCGCGGCGCTAATGTTCTGCTAAACACTATCGTTAAATTGTTGTAGGGGTGTCTCGGATGTGCTCTCACGATATCTGAAGATATCGCGAGAGCATATTTATGTCGCCCTGAGGCTGTTGCACTTAAACGCGCTAGGGCTGCGGGGCACTTACTTAGAGCACAGGAGCAGGCTCCAATCGTGCTTACAG
>CALNBW010000450.1 GCA_937874815.1 uncultured Bacillota bacterium
TCTACAGTGATATAATCATTTTTTCGGTAAATATCCGTCAGGGTAACACCGCTGGAGGCATAAAAATTGCCGGACTTCAATGCGGTAAATACGGCCTCCGGCGAAGCGGATTCTGTTCTAACTACATTCCATCCTGCATACAAGTCATTTTTAATGTGGAAATCGTCGCTGGCAAATCCCAGAACACGTCTTTCGTTAGAGAGCAAGTAATCCCACTTATCGGTGGAAATCTCATAACCTTCCAAACGCTTGATCACGCCGTTAAAAACTTCTAGCCCATCATATCCGGTCAAGGCCAGCAGCTCTTCACGCCGATAGTGCGGATGAAGCTGCCAGTTCGGATGGTTGAGAATGAGCAGAGAATTTCGGCTGGAAAGCCTGGTCAGCAATTCTTCCTGATCGCTGATAGTTATGGCGGGCCTCAAGACGCTCGGAATGCAACTGTATAGCCCGACATGCCTACCGCCATCCGGATGGTTCCATTCTATGCCCGGGATTATTATCAAGCGATCTGATTTTGCTAAAGTTAGCTTCATATGGTCGCAAATCGATAAAAAATCGTATCCCCCGTCTTCATAGAACGTCAGGGTTTGATCAAGGGGAACTCTGCCGCAGCCGCTTGCCGGGCTGGTATGGGTATGAAGATTTCCCCTCATCCAGGTGCCCTCCCGATTGGCATAAGGGTTACTCCAGTTGACCATCATGCAGTATTCCTCCTTCACTTTTTCACCTCTGGCTCAAATAAATCAACAGGCTTGCTCAGTCCATTATCCTGCATAGCCTTTATAGCACACGAGCTGGAAATTTGTTGGCGGCAAAGACGGCCGTGAGCCTCTTTGCAAAGGATACTACATAGCGGCCGTCTTGTCATCAGGCAATTCCGGGTAACCAGGGTACATTTGAATGTTTAGGCGCCGAGAACTCAGATTCGTTGCACAGCGGTAGAGCCCCGAATTATAAGCTCCGGGGATACTAGGATTTTTGCTCTGCGCCAGTCGTAGGCCTGGTCTAGAAGAAGC
>CALNBW010000451.1 GCA_937874815.1 uncultured Bacillota bacterium
GCATATCGCCCTTACCCAGTAGTTTTTCCGTCGATTCGCGGGTAATCCTGGATATGGGCGGTGCGGAAAAACTACTGGGTAAGGGCGATATGCTGTATGCACCAGTCGGCCTCGGTAAACCCTTACGGGTGCAAGGGGCCTTTGTCTCCAATCGAGAAATAGAAGCTTTGGTCGATTTTGTCGGCAGCCAAATGGAGACGCAATATGTGGACAGCCTCTGCCGTTTGGAAGAAGTGGCGCAGAGCACTTCCAGCGAAGAGCGAGATGAGCTTTTTGCGGAAGCCGCGCGGGTAGTGGTAGAGGCGGGGCAAGCCTCTGTTTCGCTTTTGCAGCGACGACTGCGGGTGGGTTACACGCGAGCCGCCCGTCTAATCGACCAATTGGAGGAAGCTGGTATTGTCGGGCCCTATGAGGGCAGCAAACCGCGGTTGGTGTTTAAAAATCGCGATGCCGTCAAAAACTTACTAGAACCTAGCAAAAGACAACAATCTATGTAGGAATCTGACAAGCCGATGTCGAAGTAGTGTCGAACTGGTACTGTAACCGCCTGATTATTTGCTAGGAGGTGTCATGATGAGCCAATTGGGCGAACTCCTCCGCCAACGTCGGGAGGCGTTGGGGATAACTCTGGAAGAATTACAATCGAGAACTAAGATTCGCATTAAATACTTGGAGGCTATTGAAGCAGCCGATTATGATGTAATTCCAGGCGAAGTGTATTTACGTGGTTTTATTCGCAGCATGGCCAGTGAATTAGGCATTGACCAGCAGGAGGCCATGCAGCTTTATCAACTAGAGAAGGAGCCGGTAAAGGAACCGGTAGTGGCAGCTCCAGCCGCCCCGCCCACTGCAAAGGAGGCACCCGTGGCTCCGGCTGTTAAGCCAGAGCCGGCTACTAAGCCGATAGCGACTGTGCAGCAGCCCCGTTCCACCCAGCTGAGCCGGTCGCGCAAGAAGCCGGCTAAGGGGGCACCGCGGCTGTTATGGTTATTGCTTTTGGTAGGAATAGTTGTGGCCGGCGTGCTTGTTTGGGACAAGTTCGCGGGGCAGCCGGTGGTGGACGATCCCAATCTGTTGCCCCCCATCGATGGGCCCACTGGAGAGGAACCAGAGCCGACGCCACCCCCTGTGCAAGTGGTGTTGCAGAATCCTGGGGAAGCTAAGCCTATCTATTTTGTGCATCCGGGCCCGCTGGAGGTAGTCTTAACAGCTGAAGGCGATAGCTGTTGGGTTGGTGTTAAAGCCGATTCCAGCGCGCAGTCGGCGACGCTTAACCCCAAGGGGCAGACCCCGTCGCTCACCCTACAGGCGCAGAATGAAATTACAGTGCGGGTAGGCAATCCAGCTGCCCTGCGCCTGACAATTAATGGCCTTGACCAGGGGATTATGGGTGGTACCAAAGCCACCGACCTGACCATTAAGCTCCAACCTAATCCCTAATGCGGGAGCAGTGCATAAGTGGCTCTGGTTGCCAGCAGGCAGACTGGGCCACTTTTCCGTTAGCTCTGAAGCCCGCCCGACGGGTAGTAGCTACAGCCTGATTAGTGGCACTTATTCTAGTTAAGGGCAGGGCATTTACCTAGGAAGGGGTATATGCATTGCTTAAAGTGTGTTATTCTCTAGTATAAGTGTATGGGCAAAAACATGAGGGGGACCTGGCTTTGAAAGTAGGAATGATTACTCTTGGCTGTGCCAAGAATACAGTTGATACAGAGATCATGTTAGCTGGTTTACGCACACAAGGCTATGAGTTTACTAATGACCCAGCTGTAGCTGAAATTCTAGTCGTCAATACTTGCGGCTTTATTCAGGCTGCTAAAGAAGAATCCATCGACACTATCTTAGAGATGGCTACTTGGAAAGAAAAAGGCGCTTGCCGCCTGCTACTGGTAACGGGTTGCCTAACGCAGCGTTATGGGCAGGAAATTCTGGACGAGATGCCAGAAGTAGATGCGGTTTTAGGAACAGGCAGGCTAGATCAACTAGCAGACGTAATCCAACGGGCACTAGCCGGTGAGCGCGTTTGTGCAGTTGCCGACCCAACGTTTGATTATGATGCTACTACCGAGCGCCTACGGGTAACGCCGCCATACAGCACTTACCTGAAAATTGCCGAGGGTTGCGATCATCGCTGCGCTTACTGTGCTATTCCCCTGATTAGAGGCAAATATCATAGCCGTAGCCAGGAGAGTATTATTCGGGAAGTAAAGGCCTTGGCAAGGGAAGGCTTAAAGGAAATTAATGTTATAGCCCAGGATGTGACCCGCTATGGGCAAGATCGCTCTGGGCGTTTTGAATTACCTAATCTGTTGCGCCAATTGGTGCAGATACCCGGCCCAGCTTGGTTCCGGTTGCTTTATGCCTACCCAACACATTTTTCTTCCGAGTTGATTGAGCTGATGCGGTCTGAACCGCGTATCTTAGAATACGTTGATTTGCCTTTGCAGCATATCAGCCCTAGCATACTGAAGGCGATGCGACGCCCCGATAGTCCGGAGCAGGTAAGGCGATTACTGTACCAGCTGCGAGAGGCCATGCCCCAAGTTACCCTGCGCACCACTTTTATTGTCGGTTTCCCCGGGGAGACTGAACAGGATGTAGAGTTGGTGGCTGACTTAATGCGGGAGATATGTTTTGATCACGTTGGCGTCTTCACCTATTCACGGGAAGAGGGCACCGTAGCCGCTGAGATGCCTGACCAAATCCCAGCAGCCATTAGCGAGGAGCGACGAGACTATCTGATGTCGCTGCAGGCCCCCATTTCCTTGGCGCGCAATAAGCGCTACTTGGGCCAAACTATTGAAGTGCTAGTAGAAGCACCTTGGACTGATGGTCAGGGCATCGTGGGCAGAGGGCGCAAGGATGCACCCGATGTTGATGGTTTGGTTTATGTGCGTAACTCGCCTGCGCGTCCGGGAGAGATTATTCTGGCTGAAGTTGAACAGGCTCTGGAATACGATCTAGTGGGGGTGGCACGGGCGTGAATTTAGCTAATCGAGTAACCCTGGTGCGAATCCTGCTAGTGCCCGTTTTCCTCTATTTTTTATTGGAGAATATTCCTTATGGGACCTACATCGCTGCCGGGATTTTTATTATCGCGGCTAGCACCGATGGCCTGGATGGATACTTAGCCCGCAAGCGCCAGGAAGTTACCAATCTGGGCAAACTGCTAGACCCTTTGGCCGACAAATTGCTGATCACAGCGGCTCTGGTTTCATTGGTTGAATCAGGGGTATTGCCGGCTTGGGTGGCGATTGTTATTATCTCGCGGGAACTGGCAGTTACTGGGCTCCGTGCCGTAGCAGCGGCTGAAGGCATTGTTGTCCATGCTAGCAATATAGCAAAACTGAAAACAATTTCCCAGATTGTGGCCATTGTGGGCCTGCTGATTGACAATTATCCTTTTTCTTTGATTGGTTTTCCCTTCACTACTATCGCTGTTTGGGTGGCGATTATCCTTACGGTTTGGTCTGGCGTAGAATATTTTGTCCGGGTAGGAAAAGTTCTGCATTGGCATTAAATTAACCAATAAATATCTACTGGGGCGATCCTGGCAGCAGGATGGCCCCAGTTTTTTCGTCATGCTAGAGGGGAATGGAAACTGCGATGAAGGTCGTGGTCCTACTCGAGCGCGTGTGGCCCGGTTTACTGTAGGTAGGCACTTAGCCATCGCCTGAGGCGGCCAAAACTCGCCTAAGCTCAAACAGTTGGCCGCCTTTAACCGTCGATATCTAAGTGCCTTTTATTAGGGGCCCCAATGCGCTTTACGTAGGACCGACGACCTTTTCCCGAGTATTAAGGATTTCTTTCAGTGGTCTCGGAAATACCTGCCATCTCAAAACACTTGTGGGCTGTGCTATAATTATTTATGTGATTATGTAAACAAGATAAGGGGTGATGGAGTGAAGTTGCCGAAACTAAACTGGATAGTAGTGGCGGTTGCCTTATGTTTGACAGCTGGCTTACTTTACGTTAGCTATAGCGAATGGCAACTGCGTGTCATCCAAAACCCGCTACAGGAGAAGCTCTGCCAGGTGCAGGGCGTTACCTCAGTGCAGCTACAGACCAAACAGCGGGCGACGGTGCTTTCTATTGCAGTTGAGCCGCAGGCGAATTTTCCCCAGGCTGCTGGCCAAGTAAGTAGCATTATCCGCAAGGAGGCTCACGCTGGCGCCAGTGAGCTTATTTGGGAGGACAATCCAAGCGAGCATCTGCTGGCTGTGCGCCAAGAGCTAAACTTAGCCCTGCAGGAAGCAAGGTGGCGTTACCAGTTTGTACTGCTGCAAGAGCGGCTGGAGCAGGTTTCCAAGAGGGAGGCCATCAGCTATCAGCTAGGTGTTGATGAAGAATATATCTATTTGGGCTTAATGGATGGCGCTCATACTCTGCGAGAAGCAATTCCGCTACCGCAACTTGGGGGTGCAGCAAAATGAAATACCAGAAGGAATTGGTGGCTGGCATCGTCGCCGGCGTCTTAGTTTTTGCTGCTATTATCGGTGTTAACGTGATACCTTTTGTTCTGTTCATTGCTCTCGCTTATGCCGTAGCTAGCCGCTTTGGCTTAAATGCTATACAGGGTAAGGCCGGGACGCTGTTATCGGCTGCCACTAAGGGGCAACTGATAACCTTTGATGATATCGGGGGCCAGGCTGTGGCGAAACAAGAGTTACTAGAAGCCCTCGATTTTATCAATCAGCACCAAGAGGCGGAGCGCCTAGGCATCAG
>CALNBW010000452.1 GCA_937874815.1 uncultured Bacillota bacterium
TAGGCGACCGCTGGGAAGGGCGAGATCTGTACGCTTGGTTGCAGGCGGATATCAATTTGCCGGCGGAATGGGCTGGTAGAAGAGTACTGGGCCTTTTCGATTTTGGTCGCACTGGTGGCGGCCATAATTCAGGTTTTGAATCGTTACTGTTTGTTGATGGCGCGCCTTATCAGGGGGTAGATTCCAACCATCAAGAAGTGTTCTTTGCCCCGGAAAGCGTCGGGCGAAACATTTCCCTAGCTTTTCGGCTGTGGTCCGGCTTAGAAGGCGGCGGCCCGCCCCAGGTGCAGGAACACCGCCTGCAGCAAGCAGAGCTAGCCTGGCTAGACACAACAGTCGATGACCTCTATTTCTGGAGCCAAGCCATCCTAGATACCTTGGGTGTGTTGGACCAAAATCAGCCTGAGTATCATCAGCTCCTGCAAGGGCTCGACCGTGCTCTGCAGCACATCGATTGGTCCAGCCCCGGGTCGGACAGCTTCTATGCCAGTACCGAAGTGGCCAGCGCTACCCTAAAGAAGCAGTTAAGTCTTTTGCCCAAAAACCATCCAGTTATAGTGCACTGTGTGGGCCATACCCATATCGATGTGGCTTGGCTCTGGCGGCTGAAGCATACGCGCGAAAAGACGGCGCGTTCGTTGGCAACTGTCTTGCGCCTCATGGAGCTTTATCCAGAATACATATTTATGCTGGCCCAACCCCAGCTTTATGCCTACCTTAAGCAGGATTACCCAGAGATATATGAGCAGGTGCGGAATAGGGTGCGAGAAGGCCGTTGGGAAGTAGATGGAGGCATGTGGCTGGAAGCAGATTGTAACCTGCCATCGGGAGAATCATTAGTGCGGCAACTACTGCAGGGCACGCGCTTCTTACGCGATGAGTTCGGAGTGCGCTGCTCCTACTTGTGGTTACCAGACGTCTTTGGCTATAGTTGGGCATTGCCCCAGATACTCAAGCAGGCCGGCATCGACAGTTTTATTACTACCAAAATTAGTTGGAACCAATATAATCGCTTGCCTCATGATACCTTCCAGTGGCGAGGTATTGATGGCAGCGAAGTGCTGACTTATTTCATCACTACCCCGCGAGTCCGCGGTGCCCAGCGCTACATCTATGAAGGAGATATTTCACCTGTGGGTGTGCTCGGCAGTTGGGAGAACTATCAGGATAAGGCCCTTAACCAAGAGTTGCTGCTATCTTACGGCTATGGCGACGGTGGCGGTGGCGTAAACCGCGCCATGCTAGAGATGCGGCGTCGCCTTGCTGAAATGCCGGGGTTACCGCAGGTGCAGACCAGCCGGGTAGACGCCTTCCTACAGGGCTTGCATCAGAGGTTGGCTAATACTGACCAATATTTGCACACTTGGGATGGTGAACTCTACCTCGAGTTCCATCGAGGCACTTATACCAGCCAGGCCTATAATAAGCGCATGAATCGTAAGCTGGAGCTGTTATACAGAGAGACGGAATGGCTCAATGTCTTGAGCAGCTTAGTATCTACTTCATGGGCAGATTATCCGCAAGCTGAGTTGCAGGCGGGTTGGCGCACCCTCTTACGGCAGCAATTCCATGACATTATTCCTGGCTCTTCTATTGCTGAAGTCTACGCAGATAGCCGGTTAGAATATGCCGAAGCCGAAACGATAGCTAACAGCGCTTGGCAGCAGGCTGCCAATACGATCGTGTCTAACCAGGCAGGCCAGTCATTCACTATTTTCAACTCCAGCCCCTGGAAACGGGTTGATCTAGTAGAAATCCCTGTTAGGTCGAGCGGCGATGCAGGCGTTTGGGTGGGCCCAAATGACGAAGCCTTACAGGCACAACGCACGGATAAGAGTTGGCTGGTACAGGTATCAGTGCCAGCGATGGGTTACACAGTCATTAACTGGCGGCCGCAGGCAACAGTAGAATCCGAAACCGCTACGCCGTTCAGCTGCAAGCAGCATGGCATTACGACCCCATACTATAGCATTGCCTGGAACGAGCGGGGCCACCTGACTAAACTCTATGACCTGGAGCACAAACGTAACGTGCTGCCGGCAGGAGCCTGCGGGAACCTGTTGCAGGTGCACGAAGATAAGCCCTTGCGCTTTGATGCCTGGGACATCGATATCTTCTACAAGCAGAAAGTGCGCGAAGTGGACGACCTGCTATCGGTGGAGGTAGTCGAAGTGGGAGCTTTGCGTGCAGTAGTGCGTTTTACATGGCGCTACCTAGATTCCTGTATTAAGCAAGACATGACAGTCTACGCCGCTGATCGCCGTATTGACTTTGTTACCGAGGTTGATTGGCACGAGCAGCAGCAACTGCTCAAAGTGGCTTTCCCAGTAGATATACGATCGACGGAAGCCACATACGACATTCAGTTCGGTAACGTGCGCCGCCCTACGCACTGGAACACAAGTTGGGATTATGCTCGCTTCGAGGTCGTGGGGCATCAGTGGGCGGACCTATCCGAAACAGGCTATGGCGTCAGCTTGCTTAACGACTGTAAGTATGGCTATGACGTCAAGGATAACGTCTTGCGCCTGTCATTGATCAAGTCAGGCATTTACCCTGATCCCCACGCCGACCAAGGCCTACATTCTTTCACCTATGCTTTGTTGCCCCATACTGGTGGTTGGATTGAGGGCCATACGGTACAGTCGGCTTGGGCGTTGAATAATCCCCTCACCTGCATAGCGGGTCTAGCGACTAACCAGTTCTGGTCGATGTTCCACATTGATGGCGAGAACGTCATGATTGATGCTGTCAAGAAGGCAGAGGACGAAGAGCGGCTGGTGTTGCGCCTCCACGAATTTACTGGTCAGCGCGGTCTAGTGGAAATCACCAGCGACCTACCCATTAAAACCTGGCAGGAGTGCAATCTGTTGGAAGAAGCCAGCGGCGAGGTGCAGACGCAGCCCGTGCTACGCTTTGAACTAAAGCCTTACGAGATTAAGACATTCCTACTAGATATCGAGCGACAATAGATTGCCAGAAAGAGGGGATAAGCTTGCGACAGGCAATCGGTATTGACATCGGCGGCACTAACGTAGCCGTGGGCCTTGTTGACGAGTTAGGCCGGGTGAAGGCGCAGCGGTCCATGGCCATGGACCAGAAGCTAGCGCCATTGGCAATGCTAGATAAGATTGAAGCTATAGCTAATAGCCTGCTGGAACAGGTTGGCATTGACCGCAGAGACTTAAGCGGCATCGGCATCGGGGCCCCAGGGCCCCTAGATGCATATGCTGGCATTATCACTTGCCCTCCTAACTTGCCCAACTGGCGGCAAGTACCGATAGTGGCAGAGTTAGGACGGCGCTTTGAGGTACCAGTTGCCCTGGCCAACGATGCTAACGCGGCTACCTTAGGTGAAAAATGGGTAGGAGCTGCACAGGCCAACAAGCATTTTGTCTGTATGACCATCGGTACCGGAATCGGTGCTGGAATTTTTGTTAACGGTAAGCTCTTGCAGGGCGCTACTGGCAACGCAGCGGAAGTGGGCCATATGATGCTCAACCCCAATACTGAAGGCATTTGTGCTTGCGGCCAAAAGGGCTGTTTTGAGTGGCATGCTTCTGGTACAGCCATTGCCCGCAAAGCCTCGGCGCTACTAGGCCAAACTGTAAGCGCCCGTGAAGTCTTTGATTTGTATCTGTCTAGGCAGCCGACAGTCGTGCCTTTGGTCGAAGAAACGTTTCAGTATATCGGCGCTGCCTGCGTGACCCTGATTAATCTGCTAGATCCGGAGAAGATTATTATTGGTGGCGGCGTGGCAGAGGTTGGCGAGCCCATGTTTGCTGTCGTGCGTGACTATGTCAGCAAATATGCGCTTAACCCGGCTGGTCACCAAGTGAGCATTGTTCCTGCTGGACTGCGCACTAATGCCGGCATTATTGGGGCAGCTTCGCTTATCCTATGTGATGAGCCAGTGCTAGCAACATGAGACAGTCCCCTATTTTTCTGCAGCCGGTATTTCAGGAAAGGATCTGGGGCGGAGAAGCCTTGCGGCAGCATTTTGGTTACCCCATTCCCTCCACGCGGACAGGGGAATGTTGGGCTATCTCAGCGCATCCAGCTGGAGAGAGCACAGTGCGCGGGGGCCAGTACGCCGGTTTAACCCTGGGGCAACTTTGGTCGGAGCACCGCTACTTGTTTGGCAATGCAGAGGGCGAACGTTTCCCGCTTTTGGTTAAACTAATTGATGCCCAGACGGACCTTTCAGTGCAGGTGCACCCCGATGATGCTTATGCCGCTCGTTATGAGGGTGGGCAATCCGGCAAGACTGAAGGTTGGTATGTGCTTGCTTGCCAAGAGGGGTCTGAGATTGTCTATGGTCATACCTGCAAGGATCAGGATGAGGTCAGACGACTAGTGGCGGCAGGGGAATGGAAACGTCTGTTGGGGCGGGTGGCCGTACAGCCCGGGCAATGGTTTGAAGTGCCCAGCGGTGTGCTCCATGCCCTAGGAGCGGGATTGCTCGTTTATGAAGTGCAGCAGAACTCGGATTTAACCTATCGCCTTTACGATTACGACCGCCTTGATGCTGACGGTCAGCCACGGCAACTACACCTTGAACAGGCCCTAGCTAACATTAGCATGCTCCCTCTTCCACTTAGGAAATCACCCGAGAAGCTTGAACAGCAGGGAGTTTGCATAGTTACTCTAATTGAAAATCGGTACTTTGGTCTACAGAAGTGGGCGATTCAGGGAGGTGCTGACTTAGCGCAGCCTGCCGCTTACCTTTTGGTCAGCGTTATTGCGGGGCAGGGGCAGATCCAAACTAGATCTGGTATCTTTTGTTTTCAGCAGGGCGACCACCTAATTCTACCAACAGAAGCAGCGCAGCAGTTTTCTGTACAGGGGGATAGCGAATGGCTTGTGGCTTTGCCGCCCAACGCTCAAACGAAGACACAGGGCTGTACTAATATGTCCCTATGCCAATGATGCGGCTTTCGTAACCATTTCTTCATTGCATCCCATCTTGCCTGGGGTCATAATAGACTAATACATAATCGGATTGGGAGGCTCGGACATGACAGAGCAAAGGCGCACCGGCAACCTACCAGATTTACTACGTTTCTACCTACCGCTAGCCGTTACTTGGATGCTAATGATGTTTACCCATACCATTATTAGCGCTGGCCTAGCGCGTACCGTCAACCCTACGGTTTCAACGGCTGCCTACGCAGTTGCCCTTAGTTTAGCAGCTATCTTCGAAGCGCCCTTAGTCATGCTGCGGCAAACTGGGATGGCGCTCATATCTAGTAAGCAGTCTTTTCTGGTAGTGCGACGGGTAGCCAGAATTACTCTGCTAATTTTCATGGCTATTGTAGTAGCCATTGGCTATGTGCCTGCTCTGGGGCGTTATGTATTTCAGGATATTCTCGGCGTTGCCGACGAGCTGCTGGCCGCAACCATTATCGCCTTTAGGGTGACCATGTTGCTACCTATAGCTAGTGGCCTACGCTGCCTTTATCAAAGCCTAATTTTACTCAACAAGCACACCACCTATATCTCCATCGGCATGTTCGTTCGCGTCGGCTTCATGATTGTGCTCATTTACTGCTTTTCTACTTTCCATTGGGTTGTCGGCCCCCTGGTCGGCGCTATTGCCCTTGTTAGCGGCATCTTTATTGAGGGGATTAATGCCTACTGGTTTGGGCGCAAACTAATACCAGAGGGCGAGAAAACAATAATGCCCCGCGCTGTCTGGAGTTTCTATTTACCCTTAATTGACTCGTCGCTCTTTGTGGCAATGGGGAAACCATTCATTAATGCTGGCCTTGCCCGCATGCCTGACGCAGCTATCTCGCTGGCCGCTTTTAGTGTCGCCTCTTCTTTTGCCTGGGTGCTCATTAGCCCCTCGCAGAACGTGCACCAGGTTACGATGATGTTTGGACGCAACCCTGCTGACCGACCCCTGGTGCGAAAATTCGCTGCTGCCGTGGCTATCATATCCACCACCGCCCTTTTGGCAGTTTCCTTCAGTCCCCTTGGGCGTTGGCTGCTGACCAATCTGATTCAAGCGCCGGCAGAACTGATTGAACCAACACTTTGGGGCATCCGTACGTTAGCCTTCTGCCCACTCATCCTCTGCTGGCTTGAGTATAATACTGGCATCCTGCTCCTAACCCAGGCTACCCGCTTGGTGAGCTTAGCCAAAACACTCAACCTGTTAACCACTATCGCTTTTGTGCTTACCCTAGCCCCATTCGTTCCCGGTGCTATTGCCGCTCCGCTCGCGCAACTAGTCGGGTTCGCCAGCGAGGGCCTAGTGCTGCAATTCGGCCTCTCCCGAGATAAACATCGTCTTATGCTAAGAGCAAACTAGTGCCAGCCACGGTGCCAACCGCGGGGACGGTCGCTTCGGCTGGCACTTTAGCTGCCAGCGAAAACTGTTGCCTACCATTTGGCAACTGATATAGGCAAATGCTACCCCTCAGCCCCCGGTGGCGGTATGTCCGTAGCCCCCATCCCTCTATGAGAAACTGCACTGCTGAAAGCTAGCGCGCTAACGTGGCAGCCAATATGAGGAAGGGTTTTGCTGGCCAAATGAGAATATAAGTAACTAGAAGGTAAAAGGGGGATGATAATGTGGAACGCATGCAAACTTTTGCGCCACAGACTAGGCTATTTGCTGAACCTAAGGCTACGGCCGAAGTTATTGCTAGCATCCCGCCAAAGACTGAGCTAGAGATTGTGGAAACAGTGGAGAGATATCGTAGAGTCCATTTGTCTGATCACAATGACCAACGGAAAACAGGCTATGTGGTAGCTGATCTTCTGGAACCTGTACCGGGGGAGAAACCAATTGCAGGAAAGCAAGAGCAGCTAGCTCAAACCCCTACCCAGGAGGGCTGGTGGGCGACCAAGGGGCCCCGTTTTGACCGGGCAACTGGCTGGCTAGCTGCGGGGCTTGGGCTAGTTTTGCTAGTTACTATAATTTCTAGCGTAATCCTTTGGGTGAAGATTAGGAACCTGCCTCCTCCGTCAGTCCACGTTTCGTGTTCTGGTAGCCCTGCCTCAAATCCACACGGGTGGATACAGTTAATGGGTGACAATTTGATTGGGGTGGGGGCGAGCGCTGGCGAGGCTGAGGTTGCTATATATTACGATCTAGCCCAAAAAACGCCTGGCTCCGAGATCTGCGTGCTCTTTCAAACAGATACCACGGATCGCACCCGATCATTTGCTAGCGCAAGAAGAAACTCAGGACAATGGCAGCAAGCCCCGTGCACACTGATAGGGGGCATGACCTATGAGGCAAAACTCAACCTAGATTACAGTCAGAACTGGACATACTGCATTGCCGAGAAAATCTCAGAAGAAATTGTCCGAATGGGACCAGCGCAGTTCCTAGACCTAGCCACGCAAGCGCAATACAAATACATCTATGTGCAGCGGTTAGAACCTGAGCAACCCTCGGAACTGAAATTACGTTTCTGGCAGTTATCCACCTCCTCAGAACCTTATAGCGGACCCATTAGGATAGAATTCTTTACAGAAGAAGAATGGGATAGGAGCCTTGAACCCACATTTACTGCTGTTGCTTCTAAGCTGGTTAACTTAGGGGAAGGCCGTGGGGTGGCTTATGAAATCAGCGTAGAGAAAGATAGCAGTTGGAAGCATGTGTGGTTTGCTGTACCACTGGCGGACGGCACGGCACGGGGTGCTATTTTCCGCATGGAAGAATTAGAAGAAAAGCAAATTCGCCTTTCTGCAGAACCTTTGACCCTGCCGCAACGTTGAAGATGACAGTATTTTACTGTTACAAGTGTACGTCCCCGCGGTCCACCAACCAGGGTGACCGTCGCCATGGTCTGATGAGGAATAACGCACCGACCATCTCTATCGCAATCCAGCCCCACATAAGCGCTGACCACTTACAAGCCGCCAAAACTGCCAATAGAGGGAGTTGCCAAAAAAGGAGCCACTGAAGCATAACCTGCCATAGATGAACGACCAGCATAAACGCCTTGTTAGGATCATCTCGATCAGCTATACTTCCCCAGGTATTTCCCACGTAGTTAGCAGACTGCCTATATTCCCGCAACCAGTCTAAGCACCTCAGTGACCCACTCATCACCCTGAAATCAGAACAGAATAGCTGCGCAAGAGCACTTAGTTGGGACCCATCAGAATGGTTCGGGTATGCCGATAGGTAGTAGAGAGTATATCTGTCGTTCTGCGCGCAGAAACCGTAGCCCGTTTCTAGAACAGTCTCAATCACCTGGTGGTCACTACTCGTCTGTTGACGATGACGCGAGCTACGGGCACTTGCCCCCCATAAAAAGGTTATCATGCAGCCAGCGTTCGGAGATTTAACAACAGCACTCCACTCGCTCGCTGTAAGGGTTGGATTTTCTATAGCTAGCTCTCTTTCCTTCATTCCCATCAGCAATGCATCCCCCCCAGCTCGAAGGAAACTGACAAACGGGACGCAACAAAGCGCAGAACCTAGTAGAAAAGACGCAAGCACGGCGCGAGCAAGAACTTTAGGGTGAATTTCCATCACTTCCTCCTATGCACGATATTTCCAGATAAATTATACCATGCGCACAGCCGCGGCTGTTTAGTCCCCCCTACTGTTGGCAGGACAGTTCAGCACAAAGATGGAATATATAATAACAAAGCTTGCCAAGTGAGGAGGGGTGCAATGAAGAGCAAACGCATACCATTATTGCTGTTAGGAGCTGTGCTCTGCACCTCTTTTTTGCTGGATCCGGCCCTGGCCCGTATTCGCACCCCGGCTCTTCTTGCAGCCATTGGCGGGATCTATATTCTCTCCCTCCCGGGGGCGGAACGGCCCCTTAAGGTGCTTATCTGTTTCAGCCTGCTCACTGTAGCGATGGTTCCCTGGATAAGCAGAATTGTGGATGCCACCATAAGAAGCAATTTCACGGAAGAGCCCGCTCATCACTGGGCGGCCCCGGATGCCCTGGTAGGGCTTGGGGGGCAACAAATCGTGTTCTATGAGGATGCCGTTGATTACAGGACTCTCACCAGGGCTACAGCCTGTTACTGGCTCGACAATAACACGGTATTAGTTGCCGCCCACTACATTCCAGGCTTGGCGAGGAAGAATACCGTGCCGATAATGGTGGTTAATAAGGAGCAAATTGAACCGCTTACGGCCGAAATTCTGTTCAACAGCAACAACGGCGTTGCCCTCAAGATATCTACTGAGTTCTTACCTGCATCCGATCTCTACCCTATAGCCTCCACCCGTGAGATTGTTGTCGGCGCTGAAGCGCAGATTATCTCCAGCTATGGTGGGTCCTTCCCTGTTCTTATCACAGGCTTTTATCACTTCGCCGCACAAGATATGGTTGTCATCGAAAGAATTAGCCGGGCTGACAATTTTGTCGGCGGAATGAGCGGCAGCCCGGTCGTACAAAACGGAAGAATAGTTGCTTTTATGAGTGGTACATTCCGCAAGCGGGAACGCTATGCGGTTTGTAACATAGCAGCAGAGGTCTATGGCAATACTGCGCGCCTGCTGAAAAGAAAAACTCATGGACTCCTAGAAATAGCCGCTAGCGAACTACGAAAACCTGAAGAGCGCCGACCCCTTAGCTATTTCCCCCAGACATCCCGAAGTAACCCAGTGATGGGTCTGGACACAAACGACCACGCGGAAAAAGCAATTACAGCCAAACCAAAAAGAATAAAAGTGCGAGCTTGGCTAACGAACAGGCTAGTGACATCAACCGTGCCCAAGAGTCTATTGGCACCCCTAGCCCAGACGATTAGGGCCACATAGCTTAAGGCAGACCCGACTAAGAACATAATCAGGCCTTGCGCTAAAGGCACCGCCAGCAACCAAGTACGTCTGAGCCCCATTGCCCTGAGAACGCCACACTGGTAAGCCTGCTCGCGCTGAGTCAAGTAAACGAGCACACCCATGGATGAAGCAGCAATGACTAGAATCAACAGGCGCATGGAGCCCAATAGCATCTCCACAATACTGGTACCCTGTTGCACACCAGCATATTGATCTGCCGCAGTACTGACCTGAATCTGCCGGGAAAGAGCTGCTATGCTTTTCGCCGCCGCATCGATATCTACTTTTCCATCTAGCGCTACTAGAAGTCGGTTTCTGATCTCAGAGTCGAAGCTACGCATGGCCTCCATGTTGACAACTGGCTGTTGCGGCACCCCTTGCTTGCCGGAGAGTATCCCTGAGACAGTAAAGACGCTAGCTTCTGCCCCAGGAGTGAGGGGTAAAACGCTAATACTGTTACCCACCAGAACATCCAGATTCCAGGCGGCTGGGATAGCAATCTCATTTGCACCGACGGGAGGCTTGCCCTCTTCACAATCTAGAACAAACAGCGAGTCCTCGCCCAGCGCCAGCAACGTGACGTTATAGGAGCCGAGAATGACGTCGCAAATTTGCACCGCATCGACAGTAACAACCCCTCTACGCTTAAGCACAGATTCACTAAACCTTTCCACGTTACCATCGACGACAATATCGTAGGGCGTGCTGGAGCGCCACAGCTGCACAGCCTGTGTAGCTGCATTGTCAAGCACTGCCCCAAAGACAACGTAGGTAGTAAGGGCGGCGAAGATGGCCAAGATCATCAGTATTGCTCGCCCTCGCCTGTGGGTTAATTCTGCCCAGGTTAAGCGAAACATCAGCCTCCGCATCTCAAGCACCCAGCCTTCCATCGCGCAGGTAAAGCACCCGGTCGGCCAGCTCTGCCCAAGCTGGATTGTGAGTCACCATCAAACAGACGGCCCCCTGCTCGCGCACCAGCGAGCTAAGCAACCGCATCACTTCCGCGCCCGACTGAGAATCGAGGTTGCCAGTAGGTTCGTCAGCAAAAATAACCTTAGGGTTACACGAAAGAGCACGGGCTACGCCTACCCGTTGTTGTTCGCCCCCCGACAACTGGCCGGAGCGATGGTCGAGCCGCTCTCCTAGGCCAACCATATGTAGCATTTCCCTAGCTCGCTGCACCGGGTCGGCAACGCCAGCAATGCGTAGCTGCATCTCGACATTTTCCTGCACGGTAAAACTGGGGATGAGGTTATAGGACTGAAAAATAAAACCAAATACCTGGCTGCGCAAGTGCGATAGACTACGATCGCTTAGCTCGTAGATATTCTCGGCACCGAGAAATACTTCGCCACTCTCCGGCGCTTCTAATCCGGAAAGCACATGCAGCAGGGTGCTCTTGCCGGAACCTGAGGGCCCTAGCACCACCACCAGTTCTCCGCTATACAGTTCGATATCCACCCCTTGCAATGCCTGGATATTTCGTTCGCCCAACCGATAGCTCCTGTAAATCTGACGGGCGGTTAATACTGGTTCACGTTGCGCCATACTTCCACCTCCTACTTCTTACGGGTTTCTTAGCAGTTCGGCCAATTGGTCTGGCTGCCTGCGCGAAACAACAAAAGCAACGAGCAGCGTCACCGCGATTGCGGTTATGCCCGGAACAAAGTTAAGCACATAACCCCGGAAGATAAGCAAGCCCAGCAGCAATGACACCCCTGTGCCGAGCAACGCCGCCAAGCAGGCCACCAATGTGCATTCGACCACCAACAGATACTGCGTAGCCACTGCACTGACACCAATGGTACGCATTAGCACCAACTCTCGCCGCCTCGAATGGCTGATAGCCAACGCTGTGGCTATCACCACCAATACTGAAGCCAGGATCATCACTGGAGCATAATATGAGGCAGTTTGCTGCAGACGATCAAAATCAGCTATCAACAGACTTCCCATGTCGTCCGCGCTGAGCACCTGTAGCTCGGGCAATTGCTCAGCCAAAGCTGCAGCCACCAGGTTCTTGCTCTCCTCCAATTGCAGAGGATTAGCTACGGCCAAGCCTGCCCAGTGAATCTCATCCGTAACACCCGTAAGCTGTTGTAGGGTGGTAAAAGGCAGCATTGTGATGCCATGGGATGGCTGACCATACGTGCCTACAATCTCGAAAGCGAGGGCAGGGGCATTGGCTAGTGCCCCTGGTTCTCCGTTTTCACTAAACGCAGCGATACGGATGTTTCTTTTCGCACCAGGTTCTTCACCCCAGGCTGATAGGCCACCGGAGACCCCTGGAACCACGATGCGCAGCTGACCCTCATCCTCCGGGGCCAGGGCTCGCCCCGCGAGAATATTCGTCCCATAAATCCAGTTATCGGTCTGATCCAGCCTGCCGATCACCATGCCAGGCATCACGCGCCCGCCCACTTCCTGCACAGCGCCAGCAGCCATGGTGGCCGACATCTTTGCCCACGGCAGCTTCGACTGCACGAACCCCTGCACCGCCTGCAGTGAAAACGCATTCGCCACATCTTGCGACTGCAGATTGCCACCAGTAGTGACAAACTGCACCTCCGCGTCTACCAGCATCAAATCTCCACCAATGAACTGCAGTATGGGGTGTTTCGCCATGTGCCACATCAGTGCCGAGCCTGAAATGCCCACACAGGCAACGGCCACTGCCGCAGCCAGACCGACAAGCGCCAGCCAGTAGCGGTACCAATTCCTCCTAAACGAAGTCCAAAATAACCATGCCAGCGTAACCACCTCCGTTTATTCACACACACACCGTTAGCCCTACCCGCAGTTAAGAAAAGCTAAGCATAAGGACAGCCGTTACTATAACTAATAATAACATGGAAACCATTTCCCTTATATACCTTATTCAGCTACAAGGGCAGGATATCCCACATCCGCGTGGAACATAAGCAACAGACGAGACTACATGCATTGAGGTGATAATATGTCAAGCAAGCGTACGTCATTGCTACTGCTAGGTGCAGCACTCTGTATCTCGTTTGTGCTAGACCCTACCCCAGACCGCCTGCCGTTTCTTGCCCTATTGGCAGCTATCAGCGGGACCATCATTCTCCCCCGCTCCAAGACAGAACGGACGGTAGGAGTGCTTATCTGCTGTGCTCTGCTATTTTTCTATATCGGCCCAACGATGCACAGTCGGTTTCTCGAGGACACTGTGGGCCGTATTACAGAGGAACCAGCCCAACATTGGGCGGCCCCAGATACCCTGGTCAGGCTCGGAGGGCAGCAAATATCGTTTCAGGAGGAGAGTAGCCGCTATATAATGACTGCCTGTTACTGGCTAGACAACAGCAAGGCGCTGGTTGCAGCCCATCGGGCCAAGGGTTTTGCTTCAGGATCTATAATCCCTATCCAAGTAATAGGCAAAGGGCAGATCGAAGAGCTTTCAGCTAAAATTCTGGCTAATGATGACAACGGGGTTGCTCTTGAGCTAACTAAGGAGTTCTTACCTACGACGGATTTATACCCGATAGCTGCAACCAGTGAAATTGTTGTCGGTGGAGAAGCTGAGATTATCTCCACCTATGGTGGTTCCTTCCCCGTTGTTGTTAAGGGTTTTCTTGACCTGGTTGGCCAGCAAGAGAGGGTTGTTGTGGAGAAGATCAAGGATACTGATAACTTTGTTGGCGGAATGAGCGGCAGCCCTATCGTGCAGAATGGAAAAATCATCGGCTTTATGAACGGCACTCTAAAGGGAGAAAAACGCTTGGCTCTCTGTAGCATAGCTGCCGAGGTGTATGCTAATACTGCAGACTTGATGAATGAATGTAACCCTTAACGGGCTTAGGGAGATTAGTTGAGGTGATACCGTGTCAAGCAAACGTACGCCATTGTTACTGCTAGGTGCAGCGCTCTTCATTTCGCTTATGCTGGAGCCAACACCGGAGCGCCTAGTCGTCCTAGCTATAGTGGCAGTCATCAGTGGAATCCTATTACTTCTCCGTACTAGGGCACAGCGAGTGACGGGAATGATCATCTGTTGCGCTTTGTTGTTCTTGTTCAAAGGCATGATAATAGAGGAAATCATGATATATAATGTAAAAACCGGGATTACGACGGAACCAGAAGTGCACTGGTCTGCTCCAGACGCCCATGTAAGACTTGGGGGGCAAGAGATAACGTTTTATGAGGATGACAACTATAACCACGTCCTAGGTAAGGCGACGGCTTGTTACTGGCTAGATAACTCTACTGCACTTATTGCTGCCCATAGCTGCCCTGGATTGGACGAACAAGCGACTCTGCCCATTCGCATATTAAGTGGCGCGGGAGATTCGGACATACTATCTGCTGTGATTCTGACCAATAATGATTATGGCGTTACCCTAGGGCTGACTACTGACTTTCTGCCTACAGAAAACGTATACCCAATTGCTGCAACTAGCGAGATTGTTGTTGGCGCAGAAGCTGAGATTATCTCCTACCGCGGTGGCTCCTTCCCCGTTCTCGTTAAGGGTTTTGTCAGCTTGAAATACCTTAATGAACAGGCCATCGTCGTTGAACCAGTCTCCAGTACCAACCCTTTTATTCAGGGGAAAAGCGGTAGCCCCATCGTGCAAAATGGGAAGATCATTGGGTTCATAAGCATGGCACCTGAAGAGCACTTAGGTTTATGCCGTCTAGCAGCCGAGATTTACGCTAATACTGCAGACTCGATGAACGAGTATACAGAGAAATGAAATCGACGGTGTAGCAAATGCTTAGCATGATATGCGAAGGCGATCTTGTTGTGATGGATGTAGGTTCTTTTGCGCGCCGCGAAAAGACGCTCAGGTTGCAAGATGGATTACTGGGGTCGAAGAGGACCGTTCGGCTGGGCGCGTTGGAGACCATAGACGAGCTAGATAGCTATTTAGAGAAAATCATTGACGAAGTGGAGCATGGAAAGCACACCTCAGTGTAGGCACTGTATTTGATATGGCCCGCCAAATGCTGGCGGGCCATATTCTGCTTCTAGTGCAGAAAAGCCCAGCTGCTGCTCGCAAAGCGACTGTCCCGTCCCCGTTGCTGCACAAAGATGGCCCTGTCTGGAAGACAGAGCCATTGGATGCTTACCTGCTATTCAACTATGATGGTGAAGATCTCAAACTTGTTAAATTTTAGAGTTCTTGGCAGGCCATGTTGTCCATAATGCAGCCTGATATCCCGAATAGCGTACTCGCCAGTTATCATTGGCGCTTGAAACTCCAGCAACACATTGATTGTTTCTCCTGGCTGCAACCTATAGTTAGTAAGTAAAGGTAGCCCATTAGCATAGTCGTTTGGTCCGAAACCAAAGCCTATCATCATCTGTTCGTCAGCATATGCGTTAATTAGTTCAGCTCCGCTGTGGGATGCAGCAGTCGCCGACTTGAGGACCACAGGCGAGTCACTACTGTTGGTAACGTGAAGCCCTATGAGTGCTGTTTGGCCAGCTTTAAGGGGCGGAGTTGAACCACCGAGTTTGGCGTCGTAGCTTTCTAATGCAGGGCATCCCCCAACCAAACAAACCGCAATAATAGCTAAAGCGCTAATAAGGATGAGCGATATAAGTCGTTGTTTAGTCATGAGTGAAGCATTCCCGCGCGAAAATGAGTATCTTTTGCCGACATACTCTCCCTCCTTTCGATTTACAGATCGGGAGATGGGTGCCAGCTAGAAGTATCCGATAAACCACCACTCACCACCATATTCCGCTGATAAGGGTGTTTTGTAAAACCTTAATCTCCGACTGTAAGCGCACGGATATTCCCTGCTGCATGACTCATCTAAGAACGCCTAGCCTTGGTTATTCAATAACGCTAGAGAAAAATGCTTCTCAACGGCGGGTGCCAAAAGGCGCAGAAAGCAATACCCAATTATGGCACCTAGTGTATTTAAGATGATATCATCCACATCGAAGCTTCTGTAGTTAAAACCAAGCATCAGCGAAATGAGCAGTTGCGATCCTTCTATGGTCAGAGATCCAAGAATTCCGCATAGAAGAATGCTAGACAGGCTATTGAACCTCGTATTAAGTACCGGCAGCAACACCCCCAACGGAATAAATAAAAGGACATTACCGCCCATAACTCTAGCAACGGTTCTAAAATCGGCTAGTCCAGCAGCCTTAACCAAGTTAACAATCGGCACAAAATTATGCTTACGGTTAGGATAATCCGGGCTACGCCTGCGCTCAAGCACGGATTTTTGAACAGGCAGGGGGAAGAGAGTCACCGAAATTACGGCTAAGCAGTAAACGAAAAACAAGAAGATTATGATGTGCTTTCTCGAGGAAACCTTCTTCTTGGCACTAACCACAAGAATAATCAAGTATAACGGTATGGACACAAGGTATAAGAAATCAGCTCTAAGCATACCATTCTCCTTTCACGAAAGCTCGGCAAGGGGGGCCCTGCTGGCTGGAACCTAATAAATCCTTTTACGGGTCCCTGCCGCCAAGCGGAAGGCTCTATTTAATGGGGCGCTTGACACAAAGGGGCCATCCTACGGTTGGATCTCAATTCTGGCGTCAGGCTTAACCAGTAGCAACCCCGTTCCTTCGTCATGCACTAGCTTGACCAAGAGTGGTTCTCCTAGCATACCAACTAGCTGCTCAAATTCGCCCTGCTCCAGTGTCCTAAGCGGAGTCGTGCGAGCG
>CALNBW010000453.1 GCA_937874815.1 uncultured Bacillota bacterium
TTGCGCCGCTTCTTCTAAGCGCGCTAACATTTGCCGCCGGGTGATCATGCAGGCCCCGCAATGGACTACCAGCTGGTAAGCGGCTAAGTTGTCCGGGAAATCGCCACCGGTGACCCAGGTATAATCAAGCTCGCCGCCCACGCGCTGGTTGAGCCAGCGGGGAATCTTGACGGTGCCGATGTCTTCGTGCTGGGTTTGGTGGGTGCATACTTCGGCGATGAGCACTTTGTCGCCCGGTTTGAGGCGGGCTACTGCCTCGGCGCCACGCACCAAGGTGGCCAGGTCTCCTTTCTGCCGCGCGAAGAGCACGGAAAAGCTGGTGAGAGCCACATTAGCAGGGCAGATAGCGGCTGCCTGGGCAAACACCTGCGAGTCGGTAATTACTAAGCGCGGCGGTTGCTTAAGGTTAGCTAGGGCCTGCTCTGCTTCATCGACGCGGGCCATAACTGCGCTCGCCCCGTGGTCGAGCACATCGCGCAACACTTGCACCTGGGGCAGAATCAGGCGGCCTTTAGGTGCTGCTTTATCTATGGGAATGATCAGCATCACCTGGTCGTTGGGCCGCAAGAGGTCGCCAACGAGGGGGCGCTCAGACCAGTAGTCGGCCGGGGCTAGTTCGACCAGCTTAGCCTTAAGAGCCGGGATGCCCTGGCGCGTTGTGGCACTGACGCTGACTTGCGGTAGGCCATAAGGGTTCGCAGGCAAGGCACGGCGCTCGGCCCCGGATTCGGTCTGTTGCTGGTCAATCTTGTTGTAAACAAGCAAGGCGGGCATGTTACGCTCGGCCACTAGCTGCGCCAGCTCGGCCTCGAAGGATGACAGGCCCAGGCTGGCATCGACCACGATAATAGCCATGTCGGCTTGGCGCAGGGCCCGGCGGGTACGCTCAATGCGTTGCTGACCGAGGGCGGTAGTATCGTCAATGCCTGGGGTGTCGATGAACAAGACTGGCCCAAAGGGGGCGAGCTCCATAGCCTTGGTTACCGGATCAGTAGTTGTGCCCGCAATAGGCGAAACTAAGGCTACTTGCTGCCCCGTAATGGCGTTCAGCAGGCTGGACTTGCCGGCGTTCTGCCGCCCCAGCAGGGCGATATGCCAACGATTACTGCGCGGTGTGTTCTGCATGGTTATACTCCTTTCGCGCCAGGGCCGAGCCGGGGCCTTGGCCAACGTAGCGGCCAGCCGCTGTTATTTGCTCAACCAAGGTGGCCAAGCTGTATTGCAGAGAATCGCCCAGCTGAGCCTTGTCTGGGTAAAGCTCGTACTGCTGCCAGTAGACACTAGGTGTGGCGTTAGGCATCACTACGTTGGCACCTGCATGCCAGCCGTTTTGCCGCCCGCCGCCGTCCAGGGTGGCCAGGGCGGTAGTGACCGGAATATTGCTGGCAGGCAATAACAGGCGCGTCAGCGCCAGCATTTTTAGGGTCAGGGGAACATCGCCAGCTGTAGCGCCGGCAAGGGGTGTCTCTGGGTGAGGGATAAAGGGCCCAATGCCCACCATGGGTAAGCGCAGCCGACGGATTAAGAGTAAGTCGTTGGCCAAGTCGGCCAGCGTTTGGCCGGGTAGACCCACCAGGCAGCCACTCCCCACCTCGTAGCCAAGCTGCTGCAAGTGATATAAGCAATCCAAGCGCTGTGCCAGGGTGGTGCCTGGGTGTAGCTTGGCGTAAAGCTCTGGATTGGATGTTTCAAAGCGCAACAAATAGCGGTCGGCCCCTGCTTGGCGCAAAGCGGCATAATCGGCATAGCTACGCTCACCCACACTAAGAGTAATGGCTAACTGAGGATACTGCTTTTTGATCTCTTGCACTAGCTCCACCAAGCGAGCTGTTGTCCACCAAGCATCTTCGCCAGATTGTAGCACCACAGTGCCCAGACCGGCAGCAACCACTTGTTGCACTGCAGCCAAAATCTCGGCAGGGCTCAGTCGATAGCGCCCTGCCTTTTTGTTACCGCTGCGCAACCCGCAATAGCAGCAGTTATGGTGGCAATAGCTGGAGAACTCAATGAGGCCGCGCAGCCAAACGGCATCCCCCACATGTTGCTGGCGCACTCGGTCAGCGGCGGCTATTAAATCGCCGCCAGTCGCACCCAACAGACAGACAAGCTGTTCTTGGCTGGGCTGCTCTTGAGCTAGCAAACCGGCCAGGGCATCATCAAAGATTATGGTCTGAGGCATTGTGCTCCCTCCCCACCAACTTACTAGAGATAAATATCGCGCTTACCACTGGCTAGATCGCGCAGACCCTTTTGGGTGAGGCTACGCATAGCAGGGTCACTAATCTTAGCTAGCCACTGCTCAATCAGTGGCGCAAATTCCTGCTGAGTTGCCTCGTTGCCGTGATCAGCCAAGTATTCGGCCACGGTGAGGATGGCGTTAGGTTGGCAGAAGCTCTGTATTTCGCCATCTTTGGCGTACCCCATAAAACGCTCGCCAGTACGCCCGCTGCGATAGCAGGCCGTGCAGAAGCTAGGCAAGTATCCCTTGTGCCCAATGGTTCTCACGATCTCCAACAGGCTACGGTGGTCCTGGGTGGCAAATTGCTGGCTAGCATCTTGGCTATCGTCCGCTTTATAGCCACCAGGGCTAGTAGCTGAGGCGGCACTCATTTGGGAAATGCCGATATCGAGCAAGCGATCGCGCTGGGCGGCGCTTTCACGGGTTGACATAATGATGCCGGTATAGGGAACTGCCAAACGCAAAACTGCCACCAGGTGCAGGAACTCCTCGTCGCTCACCAGCGGGACGGCAGGCATGGGTTCGTTGCCGTTCAAGCGCAAGCGCGGGGCAGAAATGGTGTGAGGCCCGACGCCATAGGTTGCCTCCAAATAGGCGGCATGCTGCAAGAGGGCCAACACTTCGTAGCGGTAGTCATAGAGGCCAAAAAGCACGCCCAGGCCAATATCATCAATGCCGCCTTGCATAGCGCGGTCCATAGCCGTGAGGTGGTATTCATAGCTCTTTTTAGCACCGCTAGGGTGCATGATTTCGTAGGTCGGACGGTGATATGTCTCTTGGAAAAGTTGGTAGGTGCCGATGCCGGCTGCGTGCAGAGCCCGATAATTCTCAACGGTAGTGGCGGCCACGTTGACGTTGACACGGCGAATAGCGTCGTGCTCGCTCTTGGTGGCATAGATAGTTTTGATGGCCTGCACAACGTAATCTATGGGCACTTTGGATAGATCCTCGCCGCTTTCCAGCAGAAGGCGCTTATGCCCCATGGCCTCGAGAATCAGGACTTGTTCGCGCAGTTCGTCGAGAGTGAGGGTGCGGCGCTCCAGCTCTTTGTTATCGCGCCGGAAACCGCAGTAAAGGCAGTTGTTAGTGCACTCATTGGAAAGATAAAGCGGAGCAAACAACACCACGCGCTTGCCGTAGATGCGCTCTTTCACCTCTTGGGCGGTGGCGTAGAGTGAAGCCAGTAGCACTGGGTCGGTAACATGCAGCAAAACGGCAGCTTCGGCCAGCGACAGGCCTTTGGCAGCGCGCGCCTTGGCCAAGATGCCGAGCACTTGCTCGTCGGTGGCCTCTTTAGCGGCGGCTAAGCAATCGCGAATCTGTTGGTCATTGATAATCATCATTTTGCGTCCTCCCTTTTTATTGGGGAGAGCAAGCTGGGCTGATCAAACTAGAGGGTGATTGCCGACTTTACTTTCACGCTGGGGATGTTGCCGAGTTTACCGGTGAGGGCACCGATTTCATCGGTAGTGCCATCAACAATAAGTGAGATAACGGAAAGGCCGCGCTCATGATACGGAATGCCCATGCGGCCAACGATGATTTCTGCGTGTTCGGAAAGAACAGCGTTGACTAGTTTGGCAACGTCGCTGCGCTGCCCCACGATAATGCCGATAACTGCAATACGATTTTCCACCGTGCTTACCTCCCTTCCGAAAAAATTAACCCACCCTAAGTTGGGTGGGTTTTTGGTGAAGTGGTGCTGATAGCAGGTGAAACCATAAGCCTCGCCTACCATCATCTTCCCCTCGCCCTCAGGCAAACCCCTTGCGCTTAGGTAAATTCGATCTTACTCCCCTCTTCAGCCGGGCTGGCTACCCCACCGAATTAGGTATGTGTTCGTGAATAATATATCATATGCTGCGCAGCAATGGAAGCCCCACCAGCCCGTAGACGGTGAACCAGGGGGACGTACACTTGAACCAGGGAAAAACTGGTGGCCATCTCGATCTGCTAACAAAGGTCGTGGTCCTGCTCGCGCGCGTGTAGCCTGGTACTGATCGTAGGGGTCGCCCGTTGGTCGACCCGCCCGGGCGCAGCGCCCTGTAGCTGCCATTTATTTGCAGGCTAAAACTCCGTCCCCTGTCCTGAAGGAGAGCAGGGCCTCGCGCACGATTTTGGCAGCCAGCAGCTGGGTAATCTCGGAACTGTCGAGCTGGGGCGCC
>CALNBW010000454.1 GCA_937874815.1 uncultured Bacillota bacterium
AGTGAATTGCTTTAGCAATTCGCCTCCCTAATTAGTGCGGCAACTATATCGAAGATATAGTGAGAGCACATGGTGATGGCTAAGCATCTACCTACAGCATCAGGCCACACGCGCTGGAGCAGGACTACGACCTTTATTAGAAGGAATCAGGATAATTAAGGAGAAGATACGCCAGGAGGGAGCTAATAGCTCCAAGTTAAGGCAAGGGAGTGCAGATTAGATGACAAACAAGTTGAGTGCAGATTTGGTAAGAGAAATCGATAGCATCTTTGCCGAGTGGGATCGGGCCGGGTCGCCCGGATGTGCCTTAGCCATTTCGCAAAACAATGAAATTGTGTATGAGCGCGGCTATGGCTACGCCCAGCTGGAATATGACATTCCTATTACCCCGGATACGATTTTTCATGTTGCCTCTGTTTCTAAGCAGTTCACAGCCATGGCAATTGCGCTCTTAGCGGCTGACGGCCGGGTTGATCTTGATGCCAGTGCGCGTAAATATGTCCCAGAGCTAGCAGACTTTGGCCATTTGATTACTGTACGGCATTTAGTGCATCATGTCAGCGGCTTGCGTGACCATTGGGAACTCGTACGTGCTGCTGGTTGGCGCATGGATGATGTTATTACTACAGAGCATCTATTAAAGATGGTGTTTCGGCAGCGCGAGCTCAATTTTGAACCAGGCGCAGAGTATCTTTACTGTAATAGTGGTTATACTTTGCTGGCTGAAATCGTGCAGCGTGTTAGTGGTCAGTCGCTGCGAGAATTTGCTGATGAGCGTATTTTCAAGCCTTTGGGGATGAATAATACTCATTTCCATGATGACCATGAAGAGATTGTGCCGCGGCGTGCCTATTCCTACAAGCCGAATCTGGCTGGCGGTTGGAAGAAGAGTGTGCTCAACTACGCCAACGTCGGGGCCACTAGCCTGTTCACAACCGTGCGTGACTTAACTATATGGCTGGCTAACTTCAGCCATGGCCAGGTAGGCGGTAAAGCAGTTTTGGAGCTAATACAGACACCTTTCATTGCTAATAGTGGAGAGACGATTCCCTACGGGTTCGGCCTTATGTTGGCAGAACATCTGGGCTGGCGAGAAATTGGCCATTCTGGTGCCGACGCCGGGTTCCGTGGCTGGTGCGGGCGAGTGGAACCCCACGGTCTGGGTATCGTTATTTTGGCCAACTATGCCACATCAGTGCCCCGCGAACTGGGCAGGCGCGTAGCTGAGATCATGCTGGCCGATGTAGCAGTGAAACCTGAGCCCCAGGCTACTCCCCAGGTAAACCCAGCCGATTTTGCTGGCACTTACTTGGTGCAATTCTTCGGTAAAAAGCTAGCCATCACTAATGAAGGAGATAGGCTGTTTGCTCAGTTTGAGGGTCAGAAGCAGGAAGAGCTGCGTTACCTAGCTGATGCTAAGTACGAAGCACAGGAGGCCCGAGTCTCCTTTAGCAAGGGCGAGGACGGGCACCCTGAGTGTACCTGGGAACAACGGGGCATCAACATGGTGGCTAAAAGACTGCCTGAGACAGCCCCAAGTATTAATGAACTAGCTGCCTATGCTGGCACCTACTATAGCCCTGAACTCGACACAACTTATCATATTGACCTTTGCGACGGCGAACTTGTGATTAGCCATCAGCGGCTTTCAGATACAGCATTGGTGCCTTTCGGAGCCGACAGATTCTTGGAACGCACCCTGCCAGGTTTTGAGCTCA
>CALNBW010000455.1 GCA_937874815.1 uncultured Bacillota bacterium
GTTAAGGCCTTGCACCCTTTAAGAATCAGGATAGGGGAGGCCAAAGCGGCCAAAAATCCTCCGTAGGAATAGATAACGGCGCTTAAGCGGGTACTACCATAGGGGTAATCATAATGCATGGGTGACATAGTGACAAAATAGGTGGCTAGAAATAGAACCGATGCGCATAGAGCGATAGCCACTCTTACAGGGCTAGAAAATTCGGGCGATTGCATTTGGCGCAGGCCCATAACGCATTGCTCTGCAACGTGTCTTGTGAGGGGGATAATTAGTAGTAATACCGCGAACAGCAGAGCAAATAGCGGGGAAAATAGGTGGTCAAGCAATGACATCAGATCACCTCATCTCTAGGCATTATGTTAGGAAGTGGCATTAGTTGCATTCCTATATCTGTTATTCGATTTATCAGGTAGGATTACCTGCTTGGCTGTAAAGAGTTCCCTGCGGCGAGCGTTGCCTCTGAATGGTGAATCTTTCCTGGCACAATGTGTACGTCCCCGCGGTCCAGGGGAAAGTTGAAGGGGGTGCATCGTTATGATGCACCCCCTGTGCGATGACTAGCGCTAAAGCGCCAGCCACCTCCTGGTCCTAAACAAATAGACCACCCCCCTTTGCGGAGTGTTCGCTGGACAGGCGAACCTTTCCCAGCGTAGAGGCTATGTCCTAACCGGTATCGGACTACCTCCCGATAATAGAATATACTTTATGACGCCCGTTGTGAAGTGTACTATATAGTTCAAATAGTTCTTTACCTGCGACAGGACGGCCAGGGGTGCCCCCTTTTTTTTGGAAAAGTTTAACTGGCACAAGTATACGTCCCCGCGACCCACCGTCCCCGCGGTTCACTAGACGTCGAGGGAGTGGTAGCGTTTTTCAGCAGCAGCCACCGTTAGGTGGAAGACGATGAAGCCGGTAACAGCGTAAAGGCTAAGAAAAACGGCATAGATCAGATGGGCCGGCCATTCCGCCACAATCAGTTTGAAGGCGAGGTAGCCAGAGCCCCCAAGGACAAGCATTTCCAGCATCATAGGTAGCACGGCATTGAAGTTCTGCTTAACGGCTTGCTGCGGGTTAGTCCAGTGCAGGCGCGGCCAGAGCATATCGATGTAAAGGCCGACTGCTAACCCCAGTAGGCTACCTGAAAGGCCAATAAGCAGAGCTGCCACTACGTCGGGCAAGCTGGGCCTGACGAAAAAGACGTACACTAAGGTAATCGGTATTGCGCTTACCAGGGTGGCCACAAAGGCATGGGTCAACTTGGCCCGGGCCTGTGTCTCTGCCGGCACAGGTATCATTTTGGAGATGTAAAAGAGCTTACCCTCCCGCGAAATGCTGGTGCTGGCAATGGTGTTTAGGGCACCGAGCAGGATGATAACGGCCGCTATGGCCAGGGCAGCAATAGTTGTGCCCGGCTCTGCCTGCAGGAACACGGTCGCCTCTGCTAGCTGTCCGCTGCCTTGGGCCAGCAGTGGCATAATGAGGGCTATCGGCATAATCAATGCACCCAGGAACCCATTGAGCGCATATATTGGGGTGCGCAAGAAGAGTTTCCACTCCCGCCAAAACAGGGCAGAGAAAACGCTTCTGGGGCGTGTCTGCGACTCCCACTGAGCTCGTGACAGCTGTCTACTCTTGCGAATTACTTCATCGCCACCGATTAGCCCAGCAAAGAAGAGCCTTTCAGCAATGGCCATGAGCAATAGCACCGCTGCAACCGCTATCGCCACAAAGAGGCCTAAGTTGAGCCAACCTTGGGCGCTGCCCGCCAGTGCGATAGCTTTCGTTGCCCACACGGAGCCGGGGAAGTGGCTGCCAACAGTCTCAATGAGCCCGTAACGGCTGGTAAGCAGTTCTTGTAGCACTGCGGGATCGTTGTCCACGTTTACCTGGATAAAGACGTTTATCCCTAGCGTTAAGACTACCATGATCAGCGAACCGATCACCATCAACGTATCGCGGTGCCGCCTATTGATCACTTTCATCAGTCCGAGGGCTAGCACTGAAGAGATAGTCAGTGGCAACAATGGTAGCAACAGGAATACAATGATTAATGTGAGCCAGTAACTTAAGCCGCCACCCGCGAAGCGAGTATAGGCTATTACTGTCGGTGCAAAAAGGAAGGCGGCCATAAGATACTCGTTGATCATCACTGTAGCCAACTTGCCGGTAAAAATATGGGATGGCCTCAGGGGCAAGGGTACTAGTATAGATAAGTCATTAGAGAAATAGAAGGTCGAGATTACTAGAAAAAGCCCCAAAATCAGCACCACTAGTTGTATCGCTACTATAGAAAGGGTGAAGGCGATTTCTGGTTGCCCAAATTGCATGCCTACCATAACCAGCACGTCGGCTAGTTTGGAGAACAGGAATGCCAGCACACCAAAGCCATAGAGTATCACTAGCAGCATCAGCAGTGGCTGCCACATCTTTTCGCGCTTACGAATGCGGTCCCGCAGCACGGATAGGCCGAACGTGTTCTTGATGTTGAGGATGGTCAGTTTAAGTAGCATGCTCA
>CALNBW010000456.1 GCA_937874815.1 uncultured Bacillota bacterium
CCTTGCTGCAGCAGTGCTCTGGTGCGGGTATAAGTATGGGGCTGGAAAACGCTAATGAGACGCTGTGGCCTAAAGGTGCGTGCGGCAGCAAGGGTAGCTCTGATTTCAGTAGGATGGTGGGCATAATCATCATAGACAATAGCCCCATGGTAGGTGCCTTGCAGATCAAAACGGCGGTGCGTGCCTTGATAATGGGCGAAACTGCAGACGATGTTTTCTGTGCTCAGACCAGCGATATGCCCAGTGGCTATAGTCGCTAGCGCGTTTTGGATATTGTGGATGCCGGGAACTCGTAGTGATATCCTGGCCAGCGGAGCCCCCTGGTGTAGCACATCGAAGCTGCTGCCACCGGGCTGAAGCTCGATGTTTACTGCTTGCCAGTCGGCACCGTCGGCCAGGCCAAAGGTGACGACCTGGCATTCTAGCCCGGACAGGATGTCGCGCACGTTGGCGTCGTCGTATAGGGCTACTAGGTGTCCCTGGGGTGGAATTAGTGCGGCGAAATTACGGAAGGCTTGCTTGATGGTTGCTAGATCACGAAAGTAGTCGAGGTGGTCGCTATCAATGTTCGTGATAATACCGATCAGCGGCTTAAGTACTAAGAAATTATCGAAGTACTCGCAGGCTTCCGCTACTAAATAACCGCCATTGCCAACTTTGACGTTGCCGCGAATTGCTTCTAGGTCACCCCCCACTAGGACGGTTGGTTCCAGCTGAGCGTAATCAAGCATCAAGCCAATCATGGCGGTAGTGGTGGTTTTGCCGTGGGATCCGGCTACGGCGATACCGCATTTAGCTTCTGCCATCAGGGCACCCAGCAGCTCGGCCCGGGTGAAGATGGGGATATGTTTGGCGTGGGCTGTTACTAGCTCTATGTTATCTGGTGGAATAGCCGAAGTATAAACGATGGCTTGTGCTCCTTCGATATTGGCGGCCTGGTGCCCGAAATAGACTGTAGCCCCGTTGGCGGTGAGCTTGTCAGTTAGGGTGGATTGCTTTAGGTCGGAGCCCGACACTTGCCAGCTGCGTTGTAATAGGATCAAGGCTAAGGCACTCATGCTAATGCCGCCGATACCGATAAAATGAATCCGCAGCGGTTTGCTCAGATCTAGATAGGTAGGCATAGTTCATAACCCCTCTCTGGTTAGGCATGAATCATAAACCATCTTATGCCTGAGGGGTTCAGGGGGTGAAAAAGGGCGGGTTATGCGCCCGCCCCCGGGGTTTTACTGCGCCTGCACTGTAGGCTGGGGCTGCATCGGTTCCTTGCCGAGCAGCATATCAATCGTGCGCCACACATCGCCGATGCCCATGGTGATTACCATATCGCCCGGGCGTAGTTCTTTGCTCAGATAAATAGCCGCATCCTGCAACGAACCGATATGGCAGACATTGGGATGATTTTGCTTCATTAGGTCCGCCACTATGCCGGCGGTGATACCAAAGGTCTCAACCTCGCGGGCCATGAAGATATCGGTAACCAATACCATATCCGAATCGCTAAAGGAGGTCAGGTAGTCGTCCAGCAGGGCCTTGGTACGGGTATACGTAGAGGGTTGGAACACGCTAATGATGCGGTCGGCGTTGAAAGTTTTGGCGGCCGCCAAGGTAGCCTTGATTTCGCTGGGATGGTGGGCGTAGTCATCATATAGATGAGCGCCATTATATTCGCCCCGCAAATCAAAGCGTCGGTGCGCACCTTTGTACAGATCAAGCCCTTTGATACAAGTAGCCATGTCTAGTCCTACAATATGGGCAACAGCAATAGCTGCCAGGGCATTCTTCACGTGGTGTATCCCCGGCACGTGCAACACAACATGGCCTACTAGTTGCTCATGATGCAAAATGTCGCAGCTGCTACCGCCGCAGTGTGCTTCCAGGTTAATGGCACGCCACTCGCTGCCCTCGTCCAAGCCAAAAGTTATTACTTTGCTGCCTAGCCCAGGCAAGATAGCGCGGACATTGGGGTCATCATTATAAGCTACTAGGTGCCCGGTTGACGGCAACAACTCGGCAAAACGCCGGAAAGAGCGCTTAATATGCTCAATATCTGCAAAGTAATCATGATGGTCAGCTTCTATATTTAGAATAACGCCTAAGTTGGGGCGCAGATTCAAGAAGTTATCGTAGTATTCGCAGGCTTCGGCAACAAAGTAATCCCCATTACCGAGCTTAACAGTGCCATGGATGGCATCGAGTTCGCCGCCCACTAAGATAGTAGATTCCAGCTTGGCGGCTTCAAAGATCAGGCCGAGCATGGAAGTTGTAGTGGTTTTGCCGTGCGTGCCGGCAACAGCTATGCCATATTTAGCTTCAGCCATGAGTGCACCTAACAGTTGCCCCCGAGTATAAATGGGAATATCCAGTTCGCTGGCTCTCCGCAGTTCGGGGTTTTCAGGCCGAATAGCAGACGTGTAGAATATTACTTGGGCTGTCTCTACGTTGCTTGCTTTATGATCATAGTAAATAGTGGCCCCAGCCTGGGCGAGCCGTTCTGTATGGGTGGAGTGGCAAAGATCAGAACCAGAGACCTGCCAGCCGCGTTTCAGCAAAACTTCGGCCAGGGCACTCATACTGATTCCACCTATGCCAATAAAGTGGGCGTGTTTTGGTTGTCCTAGGTTCAATTTGGAAGGCATGTAGTTACCCCCTATGCATACTAGCCTATTACTTTTCTTTCCTGATGGCAGTCATAATATACTGGTTAACTGGGCTAAGGTGCTGCAACTCTTGGCCCTAAGAGATTTTCAAGCTATAGTTTCGGTGTCTTGTTGCTGTTCCCCTGCTAATGCTCGTATCCTTCACGAGCACACAGGCAGGAGCCTCTTGTGGCGCGGAGAAAGGATACAGGGACATCGATGACTTATATAGTTTACTATTAAAAGCAGCAATGGCCAAGACGGAAAGTAAAGGACGTGTAGTTGGCCAAGGGAAACATAACCAAGGGAGGCGACTAGCGTGGTGGAAGAACTGTTGACTAATCCGGAGACAAGGCAGCTGCTCGAGGCTGTGCTCCAACTAAAATCACTAGATGAAGCAGCGGCTTTCTTTGCCGACATCGGCACGGTAGCCGAACTGAAATCTTTGGCGCAACGTTTGCAGGTGGCCAAGCTGCTGCAGGCCGGTGCAACTTACGCTCAAATTGAAGAGCAGACAGGGGCTAGTACAGCCACTATCAGCCGCGTGAAACGCTTCCTGCAGTATGGTGCCGGTGGCTATGAATTGATTCTATCTCGTCTACCTAAATAAGGGGGCGAAGTGAAACTTTAGGCATTGTACAGCGTATAGGTTGATGGAGGGTGAATGAAAGGGGGGTGTCAAAATGCAGCAACGGCATCGGTTTATTGGCTGGGCATTAGTTTTGCTGCTAGCCCTTGCTTGGCCATTATCTGCTTCTGCCGCGCCAGTCGTTTTCCCAGCGCCACTCGGTTTGGTGAGCGATTTTGCTAATGTAATTGGGGCGCAGGAGAGAATTGAGATTCAGCGGATAGCGGAGATGCTCTGGCAGAGCAATGGTGTGGAATTGGCGGTAGTCACTGTTAGCGACCCCAGCCCTCTAGACACTGACACGTATGCTTTCCGCCTGTTCCGCGCTTGGGGCATCGGTGAAGCAAAGGCCGACAATGGCTTGCTCGTACTCCTGAACGTGGGGGAACGAGACATACGCATTGAGGTTGGCACTGGGCTAGAGGGTTACGTCAATGACGCTAAGGCCGGGCGCATTCTTGATGCTGCCTTGCCCGATCTGCAGGCTGACCGCTTTGGGCCAGGGCTGGTAGTTATTAGCCAGGAATTAGCCAAGGCGGTTCAGGAAGCACCAGGCCAAGGCAAAGCGCTTGGGGATGTGTTGCCCCAAGTGGGGCCTATCGGTGCCTTGCTATTGATGTATCTAGGGCTAATCCTTTTTGCTGCACTATTCCGCCGGCAGGGCCTTTTGTTTTCTCTGCTACGCTTCCCCAATATGCTCTTTCGGGGTATCCGGGGCCTTCTCTGGGGTGGGCGCGGCGGTCGTGGTGGTCGTGGTGGATGGGGTGGCCCCGGCGGTTGGGGAGGACCCAGTGGCTGGGGTGGCTCCAGTGGGCGGGGTGGCTTCAGTGGGCGGAGTGGCAGCAGCAGAGGCGGCAGTTTTGGCGGTTTCAGCGGTGGAAAAAGTAGTGGCGGCGGTGCTCGCCGCAAATTCTAAGTGAAGCGACAGAGATTGGAGGAAGAAAGATGAAGAGGACTGGACTTATTGCCATTTTGGCCTTGGTTGCTGTCTTGGCTTTTAGTGCTATCGGCGCTTACAACAAAATGGTAGTTTTGGAGCAAGCTACAGATGCGGCGTGGGCGCAAGTCAACACCCAGCTGCAGCGCCGCTATGATTTGATACCCAACCTGGTCAATACGGTTAAGGGCTATGCTGCCCATGAGCAGGAAGCCATCCAGGCCGTAACGTCGGCCCGCGCCGCCATGCTGGGTGCTCAAACGCCAGTTGAGCAGCAGCAGGCAGCAGCCAACCTAGAGAATGCTCTGGGCAGGCTCTTAGTCGTTGTAGAGAATTACCCAGAATTGAAAGCTGATACTGTTTTTGTTGGCCTTACGGATGAGTTGGCTGGCACCGAAAACCGCATTGCCCAGCATCGCATGCTGTTTAATGACGAGGTAAAGGCATACAACACTTATATTGCTCGTTTCCCGGCAGTGATTTGGGCTAAGCTTTTCGGCCGTAGCGCCCGCACATATTTTGAAATTCCCGATGCGGCCAAGATGGCACCGCAGGTGAATTTCTAACTACACCCGCTACAATAAGGGGCTGAAGGGATCCTGCTGGGCACAGGCTGGCGCCAATCGTGCC
>CALNBW010000457.1 GCA_937874815.1 uncultured Bacillota bacterium
GTGCGGCAACTATATCGGAGATATAGTGAGAGCACATGGCGATGGCTAAGCACCTTCCTACAGCACTAGGCCATACGCGCGCGGGCAGGAACACGACCTTTAGGACGGTTAGGGCAGCTGGTAGGTGCGCCACGGCAAATTGTCGATGCGCACGTTGCCTTGGCTAGATACGCAACCGATGAAAACACGGTCGGCCCCAGCCCAATAGGCAGCGGGGATGGTCGCGGTTAAGGTTCGCTCTTCCGAGGTAACGGCAATATCGGTCAGCGGCAGCTTCTGCCCCTCCCGGTATAGGGTGCAGGTCAGCTTACCCTGTTGCCAGCTAATAACCAGACGCGACTGCTCGTCGCCCTGTTGGTAGAAAAACATGTCAAAGCTATAGCCCACGCTTTTGCTAATCTTACCGCGCGCTCGTAGTGACAACTGCAGGTCATTGTTGACCGTCACCAAACCGCTGAGCGAAACCAAGTCGGCACTGCCCCGCACCTTATGCAGCAGCAGATCTCCCACCGGGTTTAGCGTCAGCAGATATTCATCTAGATCGGGCTCTGCCTCCGGGGCCCGCTGTATTTGACTATCTGGGTAAGTGGCAAACAACTCGTTTCTACGACAGAACGCCAGTAAAGTAAACTCCATCACCCGCATCTGCGTCTTATATTCCCGCACAGCTTGCTTTTTGAGGTTGATTTCTGCCTGGCTTAACTCTAGGACTTCCCATGCAGCACCCCGCTCTGTCAACTTGCGTGGCGGGGCCAAATAGGCTCTACCATAGAGCGGCAGCACCAAGGGCCAAGCTCCCCGATGCACGAGATAAAGATATTCCTTAGCGTTGGTGCCCAACTCAGTGAGCACATACTTAGTAAAGCAGTAAGTTGCCCAATGATCTGAATGGCTATCATTGGGGTGGGGGTAGTAAATGAAATCCGGGTCATACTCGCTGATTAGCTGGCGCAGGTCGTTGACCACATTAATGCCGGTGTAGCTCGCTGCTTCTGTATAGGCATTCAGGTAGGGACTCTTGTCTGCCTTGGTATAGCGACTGGTATAAGGATCGCTCCAATGGCGAGGCGTCCACAAGCTATAAAGGCCGGCGTCAGGATAACCCAGGAAAAAAATATCTTCGCTACTTACGCCTAGCAGTGCTAATGCCTGTTGAGTTTCCTTTTGGCGCTGATAGCCAAGATTAATGAAATCGCTTCTGGTGGAGGGCTTCGGTAAGTAGTTTTCCTTGGCAGCCCGGGGGAAACCATCGCCGTTAGTCATGACCACAATTTTGGGCTGGATACCTTGACTAACCAGACGCCCGACCAGGGCACCGGCTCCCAAGGTTTCGTCATCGCAGTGGGGCGCAATGATCATGACTCTCTGCCCTGGCTTTGGCTCGTCCATTGCGCCTAAGTGCTTAACCTGCCAGTTGGCAGAACGATACTGCAGGCCGGAGATGACCAGGAGGAGGACAAAGAGACCCAACAGTACTTGCTTGGCCCGAAATTTGCGCAATCTCCCCCCTCCCTTCCCCACCACTATATGACGATTTATAGGTATGAATGCAAGATGCAGAAAAGGCCGTTCCCGTAACTTCTGGAACGGCCGTTTTCGCTATTGCTTCAGGAAGTCAAGCGCAGCTTCGGCCATAACAGCCATGCCAATGGGGATGGCGTCTTCGTCAAAGTTGAAGTATGGATGATGTCCTGGGTAAACGCAATCCTTGGCTGGGTTGCCCGCTCCTAGGCGCAAGAAGATCCCGGGTGCTTTTTCAGCGAAGTAGCTGAAGTCCTCCCCGCCCATGGAGGGGTTAGCAGTACGCACTACGTTTTCAGCGCCAAGTAGCCGCTGGGCGGTAGCCTCAGCCAGATCGGCCATAACCGGATCGTTCATTACAGACGGATAGCCCTTGTCATAGACAAAATTGTACTTGCAGCGGAAGGTATCGCAGACGCCCTTGATGATGCGCTCAATCCGCTCCGGCATACTAGCGCGCACTTCCGGATCGAGGGTACGCACAGTACCAGTGAGCACTACCTGATGGGCGATAACGTTATTACGGTAGCCACCGTTAATGGTGCCAACGGTGACCACTGCCGAGCCCAGCGGATCTATCTCCCGGCTAACGATCGTCTGTAAAGCAACAATTAAGTGCCCTGCCGCTACAATTGTATCGACAGAACTGTGGGGGTGAGCGCCATGACCACCTTTGCCTTCGAGAGTGATGGTAATGGAATCGGTGCCAGCGTGACTCGGGCCAGCTTTGAGGCCAATCTGGCCAGTTGGCAGGTTGACGCCGACATGCATTCCGATTACACCGTCCACATGGGGGTTCTCCATGGCACCGGCCTTAATCATGGGCAAAGCGCCACCAGGCCCTTCTTCTGCTGGTTGGAAGAAGAATTTCACGTTACCCGCCAACTCGTCTTTCACTTCAGAAAGCAATTTGGCCACACCCATCAAAATTGCGGTATGACCATCGTGCCCACAGGCATGCATTTTTCCGGGATTCACTGATTTATAGGGGACGTCGTTTTGCTGAGGGATGCTGAGGGCATCCATATCGGCGCGCAAAGCAACAGTGCGGCCGGGTTTAGCCCCGCGTAACAGGCCGACCACAGCAGTATTGGCCATGCGAGTAACTTCAATGCCCAGGCTCTCCAAATACTCAGCCACTATACCGGAGGTACGTACTTCCTCGAAGCCAAGCTCCGGATGCTGATGAAAGTCGCGGCGATAGGCAACAAACTCATCTTTTAGTTGTGTCGCTCTTGCTAACATATGCTGATTGCCTCCTTCTAAGATAAATTTAGACGCGCTATCATCATTTCGACGCCCGAAGCGTCCCTCCTGCTAGCGCTTGCTAAGGGATTAAGGATTACTGAAAGAAGCTGACCAAACCGAACGCTACTATTGCCAGGGTGATCCCCAGCCAACTCCAAAGAGACAAGCGCTCGCCAAAGAAGATGCGCCCGCCAATGGCGCGCAATGCCACCGCTGAAGTGGAAAGAGCAGCCACTAGCCCAGCTGGGCCACCGTGCAAAGCGTGAGCAAAGAAGATCATGCCAGTAGCTGAAATGGCACCATCGACTGCGCCTAGATAAAAGGGACGCTGCCCGCGATCCTGGCGGCGACGCAAGAACCACAGCGCCGTAAATACAAAGCTGAATAAATAGGACCAGACCAAGCCGGAGATGCCATCGTTTTGCAAGGTTGTTGCTTTGTCCAAGATTAGGGTCTCGCCACTGGAGCCAATGGCACCCAACAAGGCCAACCCAAACCAAACCCAGGTACTAACTTTGGCCTTTTGCCCTTGGCGATGCTGCACCAAGATCATGCCAGCTGTGGCCACGCCTACTGCAGTCCACTGCCAGGAGTTAAGCCTTTCAGCAAAAAGCAGCCAGGCCAAGAGGGGCGTGATAATGGAGTGGCTACCGGCCACTGCCGCCACCTTGCCAACCGGGCCTCCGCGCAATGCTAGTAAGATGCTGATACAGTTGAGCATAGAGAACAATGACAGGGCTAGACCACTGAGGACTAAGGGCAGGCTGGGCGCCGGCAGCGAACGGCCCTGCTTTAGCAGCAGCACCACCAGGCCGGCCAAAAAAGTGCCGGGTAAGAGACGGTCTGCCGGGGTTTCTTCCCGCATGGCTACTTTATTTACCATACTCGAGGCAGCAAATAGGACTGCGGCGATGAAGGTACTCAAAATCCAGAGCACAAGACAACACCTCCCCGCTGCTTAACATGCCCTTTGGGGGAGTCGGGCATTAGCGAAGCTAAAGCTGCACTAGTACGAAAGAGGTGGCCAGTATGGCAAAGCCGAGCCACTGGCGTGGCTCGGCTCGATCCCCAAAAAAGCAAATACCGCCCAGGGCGCGGAACATTACGGCGGCAGTGGCGACAGTAGCAACTAAGGAAGCGGGGCCGAGCGAAAGGGCAACACCGAAAGTAAGCATACCGAGGCCGGTGAGCAATCCATCCATCACTCCGAACAGCGATGATGAGAAGCGTAAGCGCACCACATAAAATGCCACGAGTGCATGACAGGCCAAACTGGCAAAGAAGTATTCCCAGATGAGTGAATGTTGGGCTCCGGCACTCAAGTTGGTAGCATACTTTAGGGCAATCGTCTCGCCGCTGGAGCCGATGGCGGCCAGCAGCGCCAACCAAAACCAGCGATAGGGGTTTTTCCTGGGAGGGCAGTCGTTGTTATCCATCTGCTTTTCATTGGCACCAAACACTAGGATTAGCCCTAAGAAGGCACCTAGAATGGCACACCATTGACCCACCTGCAGTTGTTCGCTGAACAGAATTTGGGCGGTGGCGGCAGTGATTACGCAGTGGCTGCCGGCAACGATAGAGACCATCCCCACCTTGCCACAGCGCAAGGCCATCAGTAAGGCGACCGCATTGAGCAGAGAAAAGACAGCCAAAACCGTGCCGCTAATAATATGCTCCGCCTGCCACAGCTCGGAAAGGCTGGGTTGTCGCCAGGCTACCACTATAAAGCCAGCCGTATAGGTAGCCGGCAAGATTTCCAGTGTACGAAATTCCCAGTTAACGGCTAGCTTATCCACCAAGCTGGCAGCCGCCCATAATAAAGCAGAGAGTAAGGCCATCAGCACCCACACCGGATCCACCCCCATGTGTAATGCCTATGCTACTCTCTGCTCGGACTTGCCTAAACGCGCTGGACTAGTTCAATGCGCTCGCCGTCTGGCCCGTAGAAAAAGGCGATCTGGCGACCATCTAGCACTGTTTGCACCCCGGGTTGCTCGAGGACGACACCGTGCTGCGCCAACCTGTCAATTGCCTGGGAAATATCTTCGACATACCAAGCAAAATGGTCATAACGCCCTCGCTCCGGTCTCTCGCGACGGCTAACGTCGGTGTAATGCAGCAGTTCCAAAACGGGAGCATCTGCCCCCATGAAGGCAATCTGCAGGCCGCGGCCCGTGTCCGGGTGGCGCTCCCAGCACTTCAGCCCCAGCGCTTCCTCGTAAAAGCGAACAGAACGGTCTAAATCAGTGACAACTAAACCAACATGGCTAAACGATATCATTGCGTTCTCCTCCCCTTTGTCAAATTTTTGCAGGCCAAAACTCCGTCCCCCTGTCCTGCTAGCGGCGCAGGCCCTTGGGGTAATGATTCTTCAGGACGCCGTCTGTCACCTTCCCCCAGCCGAGGGGGAAGCCATCGACGCAGACCAGGGCCCAGCCATTGGGTAAATCTGTGGCTAGGGTGTGCCCGGCGAGGTAGGCGGCTGCCTCAGGCGAAGTGGCACTGAGCCGCAGGCAGCGCTGCGCTTGCTCGGGCCGCAATGCTAGCGCGAAGGAATGGCTGGGGATGAAGCGGCCCTTGCGCACTTCGCCTAGATGCCAGCCGGGGCGCACTACGCGCAAGCCTTGCAGCTGGGGCATGTCTGGCACCACCCGATAAACATGGTTACCAAAGCGCAGATAGGGCCCCGCTGGTAAGGCGGTCAAGGTCTCTGCCGCGAAATCCTGCAATTCTTGATCAGCAACCCCGTAGACTCCGGTTTCTAGTGGAGGCTGGTGAGCAACTCGGGCCCCGCCTTTGCGCAGGCAGGCCAGAAAATGGCCTTCGCCGCGCAGGCGATGGGGCCATAGGCGCGCCGTCAGGCGCAACGGATCGGCTTCATCTGCGTGAAAGCCTGGCTGCCAGCTCGGGTGCAACAGAGCCGATACTATTTCCAAATCGGGATACCTAGTCAGTAGCCAGCGCACGGTGGCTTCATTCTCTTCCGGCGAAAAGGTGCAGGTGGAGTAAACCAAGCGGCCACCGGGGGCCAGCATTTGATAGGCTGCTTGAACAACTTCAATCTGAGTAGCGGCGCAGGAACGCACTTGGCCCTCATTCCATTGCTCGCGCGCTACTTCATCTTTCCGAAACATCCCCTCGCCCGAGCAAGGAGCATCGACTACGATGCAATCGAACCAAGGGCCAAAACGAGCGGCTAGTTCCACAGGCTGGGCAGAAGTGATGATCATATTCTTACTGCCCCAACGCTCTAGGTTTTCTGCCAGCGCCTTGACCCGGGTGGGGTGAACCTCATTAGCTACCAACAGCCCTGCGTCTTGCATGAGGGCCGACAAATGCGTCGCTTTCCCTCCTGGGGCAGCGCATAAGTCTAGCACACGCTCTCCCGGTTGCGGCGCAGCTAATTCACCTACAGCCATCGCACTTGGGTCCTGCAGATAATAGGCCCCAGCGGCATGCCACGCATGCTTCCCTGGCTGGTCTGCGGCATCATAGTAAAAGCCACTGGGGCACCAGGGAATAGAAACTAGTTGCCAAGGTACCCGGCGCTGTAATTCATCCGCATTAATCTTAAGCGTATTTACGCGCAACCCGAGGCTGCGCTCCCGCTCAAAAGCTGCCAGAAAAGAGGCATATTCATCGCCAAGCAACTGCTGCATCTTAGCCACAAAGGCTTCCGGCAAATCAACCACGTTCAGCCACATCCCTTCTGCAGCTTGTAACTATTATATCCATATTAGTAGCCCGCCACGGGCAGCAAAAGACTACCCAGCGCTTGTGGGTAGTCCGACACACAAATTAGGCTTACCTTTACTGCTTTAGCATCTCCACGAAGACCAGCGTCTCTCCAAACACGGGCAGTTCTACTTCCCGCTGTGGCTCAAAGCCGTGGGAACGATAAAAGGCGATCGCGCCCTGATTGTTGCGCTCCACAAAAACCCAAAGATTTTGGCCGGGCAACTGCTTAACCAGCTCAGCCTGTAATTTGCTGCCAACACCTTTTCGCTGATATTGGGGCAGAATATAGGTGCGGGTAATCTCATAACCGGAATGAGGCCGCGGCAGAGCCTGGGCAAACCCGATGATATGGCCTTGCTCCTCGGCCACCAGGAATACCGCCTCTTGTCGCTCAAGACTATGCGCCAAGCTTTCTTCACTATAGAATTCTACCAAAACCTGAGCACGGGTGTCTGGACGCATGGTATGCTCGTATGTGTCATGCCAGGTAACATGGGCCACCTGTTGAATACCCAAAACGTCGTTATCTGTAGCTTTGCGTACCTGTATCAAACCGACACCTCCTGTATCTAGCAACGCCCTTGGCGTTGCGGGTAATAAAGTGATTGTTGCGTAGCAACTATCAGCTTGTACCTTACAGCAACGCCTTCGGCGTCTTCAGTTAAGACAATTTCTCGCTACTTTGCACATTTCCTGCCGGGGTAACAATATTTTTATATTCATATCCCCTTTTTGACTAGTGAGCAAAACAGTATATAATACATTGTTAGACTGTGTGGAGGGAGCCAAACTTATGATTCGTAATATCGCCATTATTGCTCACGTAGACCACGGTAAGACTACGCTGGTCGACGCGATGCTGAAGCAGAGCAGTATTTTTCATGCCAAGGAACAAGTACAAGAAAGAGTCATGGATTCGCTCGACTTAGAGCGCGAGCGAGGCATCACCATCATGGCTAAATTTACTGGCATTTTCTACAAAGGCATCAAAATTAATATCGTTGACACCCCAGGGCACTCGGATTTTGGGGGTGAAGTTGAGCGTACCTTAAGCACCGTCGATGGAGTTCTGCTTTTGGTTGACGCCGCCGAAGGCCCGCTGGCGCAGACCAAGTATGTGCTGCAGAAGGCCTTAGGTCTCGGCTTAAAGCCTATCGTTGTCATTAACAAGATTGACCGAGCAGATGCGCGGCCCTTAGTGATATTAGATAAATGCTTAGACCTGTTTATTGAGCTCGGGGCTGATGAAAGTCAACTTGACTTTCCCGTTCTTTATGCCTCCGCCCGGGCTGGCTTCGCCAAGCGCCATCTTGAAGACCCAGATATGGACCTGACGCCCCTCTTCGAAACCATCGTTTCCGAAATTCCGGCCCCGCAGGGTGATGTAGATGCGCCTTTGCAGATGCTAGTATCCAGTATCGACTGGGATGATTATGTCGGCCGCATCGCCATCGGGCGCGTGCAGAATGGCATGCTGACTACCGGGCAGACAGTGACAGTGATTAGCCCGGATGGCGATGAACATAACGAGAAGATCGCTAAAGTGTACCAGTTTGTCGGCCTAGACCACGAGGAACAAGCTAGCGCCAACGCCGGTGATATCGCCGCTATCGTGGGGCTAACAGATGTCAGCATCGGTTGCACGCTTACAGACCCAGAGTATAGGGTGGCTCTGCCCTTTGTGAAGGTAGACGAGCCCACTGTAACAATGGACTTTTTGGTTAATAATAGCCCCTTGGCTGGCCAAGAGGGCAAATATGTAACAACGCGCCATCTACGTGATCGCCTGCACCGCGAGGCCTACGCCAATATCAGTATGCGGGTAGAAGACGGGGAGACCCCTGATACTTGGCACGTTTCTGGCCGGGGCGAGCTGCACTTGGCCATACTGATTGAGACTATGCGCCGCGAGGGCTATGAGTTTGCGGTTTCCCGCCCCCGGGCCATCTTCAAGGAAGACGAAAACGGGCAGCTGCTAGAGCCCCTGGAACTACTCAGCATCGAAGTGCCAGAAGAGTACTTAGGGGTGATTATGGAGCACCTCGGCAGCCGGCAGGCGAAGCTCCTGGATATGACCCACTCTGAATCGGGCACGGTGCATCTGAAATATGATATCCCGGCACGCTCGCTGCTTGGTTTTCGCAACAACTTCCTCACGGAAACCAAAGGCTACGGTGTGATGAATCATGTTTTCAACGGCTACGGTCCCTACCGCGGAGACATTCCTAAGCGCAACCACGGCGTTTTGGTCGCTTACGAAGCCGGCGTGGCTACTGTTTTCGGCCTCTACGGGGCAGAAGACCGAGGGACATTGTTCATTACCCCCGGCACCCAAGTCTACGAGGGGATGATTGTGGGAGAAACAGGGCGCTCTCAGGATATTGATATCAACGTGACCAAGAAGAAGCACCTGACTAGCTTGCGCTCCGCGGGTGCCGAGGAAGCCATGCGGCTGTCGCCTCCGCCCGAGATTACGCTGGACAAGGCACTGGAATATATCGAAAGCGACGAGCTGATCGAAATTACCCCCAAAAACATGCGCATGCGCAAGCGCATTCTCGACCGCCCCGAACGGCTGCGCCGCCAGAAATGGGCCCAAAGTGACCAATAAACAAGAGGGGCAGCGGGGTACTAGCCGTAAGCACGATTGGAGCCTGCTCCTGTGCTCTAAGGTAGTACCCCGCTGTCTTACGCTGTGCGCGTCTGGGCCTGGCCCTACGATTTCCTCTGCAGCATGCGCAAACCGCTAAACACAGCCCAGGCTGGGCCTTGACCGCGGAAATAGAACTTGATGGGTCGGGGGATATTGTTGGTATAAACAGCCGTTGCGGGGCCGCTCATCCGGGCCGGAAACTGCTGTCCGTCCAGTTCAACCCACAGTTGATCAGCCTGCGTAAAGACACGCAAGTTGCCGCCTTCAGCTGTTGCGTAAGTGCCTAGTATACGCTCGCGCTCTGCAGCCGTTGCCTCATACTCTGGCTCTTCACTGCGGGGCAAATCTAGCGGCAGACCTAGCGCTGTGTTAACCGCGCCTAACCAAAGCAGGTTGGCTGAAACACCGCTGGTGTTGGTGAGCACCGCTACCACTAAGCCATGCTCCGGCACGAATCCGAAGTTGGCTGCCACGCCGGCCTGGCTGCCGCCATGCTCAATCAGGGTGACGCCGCCGTGGTTGGGCGTGATCGATAAAGCCGCCCCGTACCAGGTCTTGCGTCCATATTGATACACGGGCTTCGTCATGCGAGCCAAACCTGCCTCGCTGACAATCCGCTTATCGCCCTGCTTGCCACCATTGACAAATACCTCGCCATACTTAAGTAGATCGGTAACGCAGGAGCGCACGCCACCGCCTACTTCAAAGTTGCCCAACGCCGGCCAGGCTTGCTCCTGGAACTGTCCGGTCTCTTTATCATACATGTAGGGGACAGTTACGTTTTGAAAGCGGGTCAGCTCTTCAATACTATAGGTAGAACGATACATACCCATGGCGTCTAGCAAATTAGCCGTCATATACTTGCGATAAATACGCCCGGTAAGGCGTTCAATGATGGCACCCAGCAGCAAAAAAGTATCATTACAATAGCTAAGATATTCACCTGGGGCACCGAGCAGCTCGTATTCCTCATTTGCCAAGAAATCCAGATGCTCGGCGAAGGTAGCAATGTCTTGGCGACGCCGCATTGGTGGCAAACCAGTGGTGTGTGAGAGCAAATGCTTAATTTTGATGCTCTCCATGTCATCCACACCATGCAGCCTAAACTCGGGCAAGTGCTTGACCACGGTATCTTCGACCGAAAGCAAACCCGCATCGGCTAGCTGCATGATGGCCATGGCTGTGAATGATTTACTGACAGAAGCAATGCCGAATATAGTGTCGGGTGTTACCGGCAGTTTCTGCTCTACGTCGCGATAACCAAAACCCTGCTGAAAGATTACACTACCGTGCTGGGCAACTGCGACAGCAGCTCCAGCTATATGCTCGCGAGCGCATACCTGCTCCACAAATTGAGCATACTCTGTCCAAGCTTGACTCATTTGTTGTCCTCCTCACGCCAATTGCGCCCAATCGGGTAGATATCATCTGGAATATTGTTATAGTGCAAAGTAGACAAATCAGCAGCACCAATGCCCGGAGCATCAACCTTGATGTCAGCCTTAGCCACACTATCCCAATAGGCGCGATGGTGAACCCGATCCTTTAAGGCGATAATATCAAGACTATCTACATCTATACCGACAGAGGTTAGGCCAGCGCTATCGTTGGCACCACGCATACGTTCAGAAATAACCACATGGTTGTTATTGCCCAAATTTAGCCTCACCACTAGCCCATCTTGCACGCGCCTGCCTTTACCCATAGGTCCCACCAGGGTGTATTGCGGCCGCCCCATGAACTCAATTTTACCGCTAACTTCGACAGGCTCACCAGAAAATTCGCTGGCCCAGCCGCCAATACGTACGGTTACTAAGTCGCCGATTTGTGCTGTTGCCTCCAAATGTTTCGCCACGACGGGGTCTGCAATGCCTGGGATGGCAAAATTCTTGGCACCTTGAGCTAAGAGTTGCTGCAACACATGGGTGCTATCGCCAGTGCGGTCGGCACCATCTGCTAATATAACTGGTCGTAAACCTTGGCTATTGAGTCCAATTGCTTCCGCAACTGCTTCTGCCGGGTTTGGCAACGGTTGGCGGAAGGCTTCTCGTAGGGTCCAAGCTAAATCGCTAACATCTTGGGCAATTGCATCGGCTAGCGCTTGGTCGCCATCGGTAATGGCAATCACGCTCATGCCCACATCTGGCACATCCGCATAGGCAAAACCAGGGGCCACGGCCACCCAGCGCACTTTCTCCTTAACCTCCCACTGGCGGCAGCGTTCAAGTAGTGTATGCATCGGTGAATAGTCCGTTGCCTGATAAATGCTAGCCGAGATAATGCCTGGTTTGCGCAGAGCCTGGCGAGGCTGAAAACGCCCCTGAATGGTGTCAATTAGGCACTGAGCAGCTGCATAGCCCGTTTCCTCTGTGTCGATATGGGGATAAGTTTTAATGATAAACACTGCATCTGCCACTTCGGTGAGCTCAGCGTCTTCATTGGCATGCAGATCTAGAGTGACCATAATCGGTTTACCGCCGACTACCTCTCGCACCCGCCGCACAATTTCTGCTTCCGGCTTCAGGATGCCTTGCACTGCCATAGCGCCATGCAAAGCCAAAAGCACGCCGTCAACCTCCCCGGCTTGCCGCAAACCTGCCACGATCTCGCCTGTGTATTTCTCGAAGCAGTCCGCATCTAGCCAGCTAGTGTATGGGCCCGGTGCCATGCTGACATAAAGCAGCGGGATCAACTCGGCCTGGGCTTCATTGATGGCTTGCATAAAGCCATTCATGTAAGTAGGCAACCCCTTAAGCCGTTCCGCCACGGCCTGACCCCGTAGGGCATAGGAGTCTAAACGTTCTATCGTTGTCGGGTCTGGACAAAAGGTACAGGTCTCGTGGGAAAACTCAGCAATAGCAATGCGCATCTGTGATACCTTCCTCTTTCGTTATCGGCTTGGAGATCAGCCCTATCTTTGTCAACTATTCTCCCCATACCTTGCGGTTCCTGCAATGATAGCCGCTTCACAGCATCCAGAAACTATCCTTGAAGCAAGCAGTCATGGCAGGACAGGGGACGGAGTTTTGTCCCGCACCGCCTCAAGGCGGGTGGGACAA
>CALNBW010000458.1 GCA_937874815.1 uncultured Bacillota bacterium
GACCTAACCCAAGCCGGGCCTTTGCCCGAGGGTGAGGCGGCAGTTATTCTCGGCCCCCTCGATAACCTGCTCTGGGATCGCGACCGGCTAGAGGATCTCTGGGGATTCAACTATCGCTGGGAAGTCTATACCCCAGCAGCTAAGCGCCAATATGGCTACTATGTAGTACCCGTGCTCCATGGAGATTCTTTCGTAGGGCGCATTGAACTGCGTGCCGACAGGGAAAAGGGTATTTTGCGAGTTGACAACCTCTGGCTTGAGCCCGGACAGGAGGATGCTTCGCCAGCGGTGCGCGGGGCAGTTGAGCTCGAGGCAGAATATCTAGGACTAGACAAAATAGAGGGCATCTAGTTTTTCTGTCCTTCCCCTCTACCCTTCTTGAAGACACAGGTACAGCGCCGTTGACGCGCATTATGAAAAAGCACCCAAGCCTATACGACTTGGGTGCTTTTCTTATGAAAGGTTAAAGGACTATCTCTTTCATGCCATACAGGCTTGGTTATCGGTTTTCTCCCCATTCAAGGTTGGTGTATTGCTTCACACAAACGCCATCCTCCCGGCAGTAGAAGGTTTCCATGGAGTTATCATTCTTACCGTACAGGGCTCGTGAAACCGATAAGCCTCCGTCGGAATTACGCCCTATCTCTTCAACAACGATGAACTGAGTGTCAGCTAGAGGTGCAAACGTATGCGGCACTTCAGTCGGTGCATACTCTGTTGATGCCAGTAGATTATAGCCCGGCCCCATCTGTATCACTGCAACTTGTTCGGGTGGGTACATCGTGGCTAAGGAAATCTTGACGGCAGTCGTGGCTGATTTAGCTTTGCCGTTTTCCGTGATAGTTGTGGTTTCTTCCAGAGTTGTGGCATAGAGTACTCCTTCACCGCTGGAATCACCGCTAAACGAGATACTGTTGCCGGCTGTGGCATAGACACTCCCGTCCGTGCTTTGGTAGACTGGGTTGATGTACCAGATAACGCCCGCGTGGCTCGGAGCTACGTAAACTGTCCCTTCTAAGGTAAGCTTATCTTCGCTGCCTTTGTAATGGAAAGCCACATCACCGTCGCTTATGGCCCCATCGGAGCTAGTACAGGTGTAGCTCTCGGTATCCTCTGTTGCCGGAACAGTGGCAGCCAAAAAAGATATTCCCTCAATATCTTGAAAAACGTATTCTTCTAGAATGGAAGCTGCCCCTGTTGCTTCATCCGTAAGGGAGCGGGTTTCCAGGGTAGCGTATAAGCGGTCCTGGGGGCGGTCGGTTGCTATTGCCGAACCCAGTTCCAGATGGCTTGTGGTAAGAAAAACGCCAATCAATCTGTCTTGGCTCTCCCCCCCTTCCTCACGGGCTAATTGACACCCGGTTAAGGCAAAGGCGGCGAACAACACAACGGCAACAAGGCATAGCGTGCCCAGCTTTCTACTCTTCATCGTCATCCTCCAAGTTCCCATCGAATTTCAAGATATCCCCCACGTCGCAACCGAGGAAATAACAAATTCTGTTGATGGTGCCAAAACGCACCCCTTTGGCCTTGCCGCTGCGCAGAATGGATAGGTTGGCCTCGGTGATACCCACCAGAGCGCTCAATTCTTTCGATGTCATTCCCCGTTCCTTAAGTACATCCTCCAGGTAGACCTTTATCGCCATGTGGAGACCACCTACCTTAGATGAACATACTGTTGTCTTCTTTTAGTTGCAGGCTTTCCTTAATGTATTGTGCTAGCAAGAGCGTTGCTAGAACAAAGATGATAGAAAAGAGTGGCACCTGAACGATGTTGTTTACCACCCTTAGGTTCTTAAGGAATAAGAGCTGCAACAGATTGAAGGTAAGGTTAGAAACTACACTGGCGACGAGCGCCTGTCCACAGAGCCGGGAGAGTTTTTCTGCAGCCATAACAGCCCCTGCGGAGTAGCTAGCGGCAGCCTGTTCCTGCAACAGGTCCAGCACGGCAAAGACTACTAGGATGTCTAGCGCATAAGGTAATGCGTTTACTGCGTACTGTAGAATGAGGAAAACATAGCTTACACCGAGCCCCAGGGCCTCAGTATTAGCGGCACGAAGCACCGCCCAAGAATCGAGAAGATTGCTGAAATGAACCCCGAAAACCACAAACACAAAAAGCGCATTGAGGATATAGAGCAATATAACCAGGTATTCCTGCAGTCTGCGGCTGGTTCTGGCCGCAAAGAAAGAACGCAGAGCCTTGAGGACGATATATCCGAACAAAACGGAATAGGCAACGCTGCCTAGGATGGCTATGCTGGAATCTATAACGGCCACGCCATGTGGTAGTAGACGTGGGTTGATCGCGAAGTAGAGCACAATAAAGAGTACAACGCTCAATACAGCTAGCAGGGTATCCTCAGGGTAGAGCCTGCGCCTTCTAGATACCACAAGCAAAGCGATCGCCGGGAAAAGACAGCAGGCGGCGTAGATGACTATGGCGAGCAGGTTACCCGTTTCTCCCGATAGCGAAAGGGTTCTTAGGCCCAGCCCTAGTTGCTGAAAAGGGAACGCCATGAGGCTGGCGAAGGTCCGAGGTATTACCTCCCCGATAGCAGAGCCTTGAAGCAGTATGGAGCGAACAGAGATTGCTAGGACACAGAGTGCCGCTTCCCACCAGAGGAATGCATGGATGGCTTTACGTTTCATAGGCTGCCTCCCAAATTATTGTTTAACGATAATCACTGCCCTAATTCTAGTTGAGTAATTATCGTTTGTCAATAATCCTTGACTTTTTCCGGAAGCTAATGAAGCAGGAGGTAACCCGTTACAGCTACCCCCTGCTTCATCTATTGCCCCGTAAGTTTGCCCGTTCAAGGCAACCAATACTGTGCCATATGGTCCTAATGGCTAACAGAGGCCTCTTTTAGCTGGTAATAATCTTTGTTCAGGAAAAAGGCACCTACTCCCCCGATGCCGATGTGAGAACCTAAGACACAGCCAACGGTGTTAATAATGAAATTGCTGGTAGAAAAGAGATCCTCTATCATCTCTTTAAGTTTGAGGGCCGATTTCCAGTCATCAGCATGGTTGATGGCCACTATCTGCTCTTGTAGCTTGGTGCCACGCTCGGCCATGAGTTCCACTATGCGCTGCATGGCCTTTGCCTTCCCCCGTACCTTTTCAATAGGAATCATGCAACCGTCCTTGACATGAAGTATGGGTTTAACGTTGAGTAATGTGCCTACAAACGAGCTAATGCGGTTTACCCTACCTCCGCGAAACAGGTACTCTAGGTCATCTACTGAGAAGAGATGTTCCGTGTGGTGGCATTGCAGGGTGATCTCGGGAACAATCTCCTGTAATGGCTTCCCGGCCTGAGCCATTTGTGCAGCCCTATAAACGGCTAACCCTTGAGCCAGCGCACCGCATTGGCTATCAATTATCTCAATTTCCCAGCCTGGATACTCCGCTTTTACATGTGCAGCAGCAAGCCGAGCGATTTCGCACGCCCCAGACATCTTGGAAGAAAAGGATATGTATGCACACGGTCTGCACTCTTCAGCATATCTGGTGAAGACCTCCACAAATTGCAGAGGGGTTATTTGTGTCGTCTTGGGCAAGGCTCCTTGTCGCATCCTCTGATATAACTCGTCCGGTTGGATAGTCTCCCGGTCAAGATAATCAATGCCATCAAGAATGACATGGAAAGGAACCATGGCGATATCGTTCTCGCAGAGTATCTCATCCGACAAGTCACAGGCACTATCTGTAATGATCTTGACGTTCACTGGTTACACCTCCTGGTTAAGATAATTCTCTCACAATTACGCTGGTTGTCAAGTCGCCCTGGCAATGCAAAATTCGCTATACTGCAGGAACGCAACCCCTCTTGTGGTGGCACCCAGGTTTATGAATGATGGCAATTAAAGATCAGGGCGGCCTACAGGAGTCTATTGACGCGAGGCGAAGTAAACAAGGGATAACAATTTTGACGGAGGGGTGTTAATCGTGTTGTATTCAGTGATAATTCGTGGTGGCAAGGTCTACGATGGCGCTGGCAACCCCTGGCGCTTGGCCGATATTGGCCTTCAGGGCGATACAATCACCTACGTTGGTGATTTAGGCCACGCCAAAGCGGAAAGAGTGATTGATGCTAGCGGGATGGCAGTTGCCCCGGGCTTTATTGATATCCATACCCACTCGGATATCCCACTTATGGTTGACGGCGGCGGCCAAAGCCATATCCAGCAAGGTGTGACTACCAACGTCATTGGCAACTGTGGGGTTGGCGCTGCCCCCATCAGTGATGACATGGCCAAAGGAGATAGTTCCCGCATCTTTGCGCAACTAGGCGTGGAGTGGCGCAGCATGCAGGAGTACCTGGCTTTACTTGAGGAACGCGGCCTGAGTATCAACGTAGCAGCGCTAGTAGCACAAGGCAATGTGCGGGAAGCTGTTATGGGTTATGCTGAGGGTCCTGCCAATGTGGAGCAGCTAGAGGCCATGCGGGCGCTAGTGCGCGAAGCTATGGAGGCCGGTTGTTTCGGCGTGAGCACAGGGCTAATCTATACCCCAAGCGTCTATGCCGATACGCCGGAGCTGGTGCAGCTGGCTAAAGAGGCCGCAGCCTATGGAGGCGGTTACTACTCCCACATTCGTGGCGAAAACGATAGCGTACTTGAAGCTGCGGCTGAGGCCATTGAAATTGGTCGCCAGGCAAATACCTACGTGCAGATTGCCCATTTGAAGGCTATGGGTGAGCACATGTGGGGCACATCAGTGCAATTACTAGAGATGATTGAGCAAGCCCGCCAAGAAGGGATCGATGTTACTTTCGATCAGTATCCCTTTAATGCTTCTGCCTGCGGACTAAGCGCAGTGCTACCACCTTGGGCCCATGAAGGCGGTATCGAAGCACTACGCGCACGATTGCGCGATAATAAAACCCGGGAGCACATTAAACGCGACATCTTAAATGGTGCTGATGGCTGGGTTAGTATTCATAAAGGGGTTGGCTGGGAACGCATCATCGTTACTGGTTGTTACTATGACCACAGTGTTGACGGTAAGTCGCTGGCTGAAATCGGCGAACTGTGGGGCATGGATGGCTTTGATGCTTGCTGCAAGCTACTGGAGGCAGCCGACCGACGTATCGATATCATCTACTTCACCATTGGCGATGAAGATTTGGAGCGTATCATGCAGAGCCCCTATATGATGGTCGGCTCGGACTCCAGTGCTGTATCTAGCGAGAAGGCACTGGAACGGGGCAAACCTCACCCCCGTGGCTTTGGCACTTTTGCACGCATACTGGGTCACTATGTGCGTGAGCAAAAAATATTAACCCTTGAGGAAGCCATTCGCAAAATGACTTCTGCTCCTGCTCAGCGCCTGGGGTTAACGGATCGTGGTCTGCTCTGGCCCGGTTTCAAAGGAGATATCGTGGTCTTCGACCCTGACCAAGTGGCTGACCGGGGCACCTATACCGACCCCGCCCAATATGCTGCCGGCATTAAGGCAGTTCTAGTTAACGGCCGTCTCACCGTTTACGAGGGCGAGCATTTGGGCGTGCAAGCTGGATGCGTGTTGCATCATCGTTGGTAAAATAGTACTTGGCGTAAAAAAGATGGTTCCTGATATTTACAGGACCATCTTTTTGTTGGGCGAATGCAGATCACCGCTACAATATTTTACTTAAAAAGGCAGCTGTGCGCGGGCTCTGCGGCCCGGAGAAAATCTGGGCCGGTGGGCCGGATTCGATGATCTGGCCCGCATCCATGAACAAGATACGATCGGCTACTTGGCGGGCGAAGCCCATCTCGTGGGTCACCACGACCATGGTCATGCCTTCGTCCGCTAAGTCTTGTATTACGTCGAGCACTTCTTTGATCATCTCTGGGTCCAGAGCCGACGTTGGCTCGTCAAAAAGCATGATGCGCGGTTGCATGGCTAAGGCCCGGGCGATGGCCACGCGTTGTTGCTGTCCGCCTGACAGCTGATTGGGATAGGCATTTGCCTTATCTGCTAAACCT
>CALNBW010000459.1 GCA_937874815.1 uncultured Bacillota bacterium
TAGACGAGTGACAGAAATCAACTCCATCTAGTGCAATACACGAGCAGGACCACGACCTTTACAGCAGGCGCAGCTGCTCCTTATCAGCGGGCAGTGTTAGGCCAAGATGTTCACAGGCCAGGCGCGTAGTCATACGCCCCCGCGGGGTGCGCTGGATGAAACCGATCTGCATCAAATAGGGCTCCAGCAGGTCTTCTATCGTCTCCGGCGCTTCGCTGATAGTAGCTGCCATGGTGTCTAGCCCCACTGGGCCACCATCGTAACGCTCAATAATAGTGGCCAACAGCTGACGGTCGGTGGCGTCCAAACCAAACTCATCAATCTCCAGCAGTTGCAGTGCCGCTTGGGCCACCTGCAAAGTAATTACGCCGTCTCCTTTTACTTCGGCGTAGTCGCGCACACGCCGCAGTAGGCGATTGACAACGCGGGGCGTACCACGCGCCCGCCGCGCTAGTTCATAAGCGCCATCTTCGGCCAAGCTGATGCCCAGAATGCGGGCCGAGCGATAGGCTATCGTCTGTAAATCCTCTTCTGTGTAGAATTCCAGGCGGCTAATGACCCCAAAGCGATCCCGCAAGGGGGCCGAAAGTGCCCCTGCCCTGGTAGTAGCCCCAATTAACGTAAAGGGTGGCAAATCCAGGCGGATAGAACGCGCGCTAGGCCCCTTGCCGATGATAATATCAAGGGCATAGTCTTCCATGGCCGGGTAAAGCACTTCTTCCACGCTTCTATTGAGGCGATGGATCTCGTCGATGAAAAGGCAGTCATGGGGGCCCAAATTGGTCAACAGGGCCGCCAGGTCGCCCGGGCGCTCAATAGCTGGGCCCGAGGTAATGCGCAGATTGACGCCTAGTTCGTTGGCAATAATATGCGACAGGGTGGTTTTGCCTAAGCCAGGCGGGCCATAGAGCAAGACATGATCAAGGGCTTCTTGCCTCTGCTTCGCCGCCTGAATAAAAATAGCCAGTGTCTCCTTTACCTTGTCTTGCCCAATGTATTCCTGTAAATAGCGCGGCCTCAGGCTATTTTCCATATCCATATCTTCGTTATGTAGCTCACCAGCAACAATACGCTCTTCCTGCATTAGTCCTCCCCCTATCTGCTACGAGAGCCCAAATATTTCAGTGCTTCCCGTAGCAAACTCGACTCGCTCTCCAGTAGGTCAGGCTGTTGCTTAGCTGCTGCTTGTAAGGCACCTGTGGCCTCGTCTGCCCGATAGCCGAGGGCAGTAAGCGCTGCCACCACCTGAGACTGCACACTGTTTCCTGCCAAAGGCGCTGCATCTATGCCAGACGAGAAAGAATCAGTCTGCGCCGCCAATTTGTCCTTAAGTTCCAAAACTAAGCGCTGCGCTGTTTTCTTGCCGATACCGGGTATTTTGGTCAGCACCGCTAGCTCATCCTGCAAAATTGCGCGGCAAAACATATCACTAGGCATAGCGTTAACAATGCTAACGGCTAACTTAGGTCCTACGCCAGAAACCGTCAACAGGGTTTCAAAAAGGTTAAGTGTTTCCAGCTCAGTAAAACCATAAAGCGATATGTCATCTTCCCGCACCTGTAAATAAGTATGTAACATGGTTTCACTGTCTACATCGAGATCAGCAAGCATGCGCTGCGGCACATAAACCCGATAACCGATGTTATTCACTTCTAGTACGACGAAGTTGGCGCTCTTAGCTACCACCTTACCACGCAAATAAGCGAACATGGCCTATTGCTCCTTCCCTACATGCAACATGTTTTTGTATTGCATGCTATGCATATGACAAATGGCGATAGCTAAGGCGTCAGCCACATCATCTGGTTTGGGAGCGCTGGCTAAATTGAGCAGTGCTCTCACCATATGCTGCACCTGTTGTTTTTCGGCCCGGCCATAGCCCACCACTGCCTGTTTCACCTGTAACGGTGTATACTCCACCACACGCACTCCCTGCTGCGCAGCAGCTAGTACCACTACCCCCCGGGCCTGGGCTACTACAAAAGCTGTTGTCGTGTTACGGTTAAAGAACAACTGCTCGATAGCCAAGACATCAGGTTGATGTTCGCTAATGAGTGTAGTTATCTCTTGATATAACAGTAACAGGCGGTCAGCTAACGGCGTATGGGCAGGGGTACGAATGCAGCCATACTCAATAGCCTTACCACTGCCTTGCCTTCCCGGTTGCACAAAAGCCCAACCGGTGGTAGCTATGCCTGGGTCAACTCCCATTACTAACACAGCAATCTCCTCCTTATGCTACCCATCTTGCTTTCGACAGGCAAAGGGCAAACACCTGCTTGCCCCTGGCTTGGAAGTTGGACGTTGGAGGTTAGAGATTGGAGGTTGGGGGTTGTGCGGCACCTTAGCACTGGGTGGCACTTTCCCCCAACGCCTACTTAAGGAGCCACCACAGCAAGGCAGAAAGCAAGCTGCTGCGCTCTTGACTGTGGATGACATCGATAGATAGAGATTGCATTTCTGGGTCAGTGTTTAATTCCCTGGCATCCGGGTCGGCACAATAATAGACCTGAAATCTGCCTTGACTAGCCACGTAGCGCCAGCCCAAGGCCTCGCTTATTTCCAATGCTTCCTCATTCGGTCTATCAGTCATATCGTCCAGCAGACCTCTTTTGGGGACCGCCTGCAAGCGGTAACGCACCTTTCTAGGCGTGCCCACATCAAAGGTTGCTATACCAAGGGAAAACCCGTCATTGCTCAGAAAATAGCCGTCCCTTGCCATGCTTTCTAGCCAGCTTTCCATTGCTTCCACGTGGTAGGAAGGACAAGGAGGAATACGGCGGATCTGCTTCGCCCCCATTTGTAATTCCTTCATGCCCTCACACCCCTTCACTTTCTGCATCGGCAACTAGTCGCCTGAGCCGGTTCACCTCGTCGCGGTAGGCCTTAAGCCCTTTCGCCGTAAGCTGATAGGTACGCTTCCTGGCTTCTACACTTATCTCCTGGATGTACTTCTCCTTTTCAAACTTGCCCAAAATGGTGTATAAAGTGGCGGGGCCTAACATGGTTTCGCCCTTTGTCTTTTCATCTACATATGAGGAAATTTCGACGCCAAATTTTGGGCCACTGCGCAAAGCAAGCAGCACATAGAACATGGATTCAGTAAGGCTGGTACGGGTTCCGGCCATAAGACAACCTCCAAGCGATATCACTAGATGATATCATCAGGTGATATCATCTAGTGATATCGTAGCGTGCCTGCCACCATAAGTCAAGATGTTTCTGGAAATGCGAGGCTTTCTGCCTGATCTATGGGTTCCTGTTGCCGAGGCGGAGGAGCTAGCGATTAGGCTGATTTGGAGAAAAAAATGAGGGAGGGGTAGCGCCCTTGGTATAAAGGCCAGCGGTAGGATGTCGACCCCTTAAAGCAATCAAATCGGAAACTCCTGGAGTGTTAGGCTTGCTGCTTTGTGAAAAAGGGGTACTTCAAACTAGGCCAGTCAAGAACCGAAGCTTCTGGCAAAGTTCAACTGGGTATTTCGCAGGACCATAGCCTGAAAGCGACCGGTTGGTGGCATGTTAGCCTGGAGATCGCCCACTTTGTTCGTGAGCATTAGGGCGTTTCATAGAAAAAACCGAAAATCGTGAGGGGATTTATTTAGGCACTGGGAAACTGAAAACCCGGTCACCCGAGGAGCCTATGCTGGTCTCCCTAACCGTCCTCTGGACATAATGGAGTGATAGTAACAATGATGCTCGCAACACCACTTAGCTAACTCCCTTTAAGCTAAATTATCAAAAGCTACAATTGATGAACCTCTGATTAGAATAACTGGGGCACGGGCTCAGCTTCATTTACTATTCAGAATTAGCTTTAAGGCCAGCTCTTCCGCCTGGGCAGCAGGCACCCATAGGTCGGGAAAGAAGCCCCGCATCTCTTGGAAGTAGTCAGCTTCCGGGAAAATGCGTAGCCCATTGCCAAAGCCAACCGAGATCTGACTTAAGGGCAGCTTGAACCCCGCTGCCTCCCCTACATAGCAGCCATAAGTCAAATCTCCCACAAACAGCACGTTGCCCACATTGTGCAACAGATCTACCATGAGCTCGGCGGCAGAAGCAATGCCCTTGCCTATGAGGGCAATAATCAGATTTTCGTTCTCAACAAACTCATCTAGCTGCCCGCCCTGTAGGGTGATGCCGCCGATGATACGCAAACCAAGGAGTTCGAACAGGAACTCATCTGAAGCCGAGATTTTACCACCTACAGTTCGCATAACAGGAGGATTGTACTAGATGAAACAAGAGTTGCCGGTAACCGTTCTCCCTAGATGGGCGT
>CALNBW010000460.1 GCA_937874815.1 uncultured Bacillota bacterium
CGATATGTCGGGCGCCGTGTTAGCCAGCAGATCAAGAAACGCAGCATAGAAAGGGATTATCGCCATCACTCCAATGACATTAAACAGCAGATGGGCTAAGGCGGCCTGGCGAGCAGGACGGTTAGTACCGTAGGCAGCAAAAATGGCAGTGGCGCAAGTGCCGATGTTGCTGCCGAGTGCGATGCCGATGGCAGCAGACAGGTCGAGTACCTGCCCGGCTGCGAGAGCAATTACGACAGCAGTCACCGCACTGCTGCTTTGCACGACTGCTGTCACCACCACACCGACAGCAATGCCAAGATAGGGGGAACGGCTGCATGCCAAGAATAAGGAGTGCGCTGCCGGCAGGTGCAAGAGTAGGGACAGGTTCTCACTCATCAACTGCAGGCCTAAAAACAGAAGACCCAGACCGATAAGCACTAGGCCTATCTGACGGCTCTGGGGCAAGATTAGGAGCAGGAGTCCGAGCATTAAGGCCGGCATGACTAGCTGGTACAACTCAAAAGCGACTATTTGCGCTGTAATCGTGGTGCCTACGTTGGCCCCCGCAATTAAACCCAGCGCTTGCTTGAGAGTGAGCAAGCCGGCGTTGACAGCTGCCACTACGATGACAGTTGTCGCACTGCTGCTTTGTATAAACATGGTGAGGAGGGTTCCCGCTAGGGTGCCCCGTAAGGGGGTCTTGGTGATGGTTAATAACCAGGTTTGGAGGTGGCTACCTGCAAGTGTTAACAAGGCAGCACTCATGAGACGTAGTCCAACAATGAACATAAACAGACCGAGGATCGGTAGAGCTAAGTTAAGCGGCAAAGAAAGATCCCTCACTTTCTCTAAATAATACGCGAGGGCTCTGACATAATGACCAAAGAAGCAGAAAAAGGGGCTGTTGCAGGACAGGGGACGGAGTTCCGCCGCTAACGCTACTGCTGGGATAGCAAATGCGTGTCAAAGGTGAAAAGGAGCTGTCGCGCACGTCTAAGAAAACATTTTGCGACAGCTCCTTTTTGTTGGCAAATTGGAGCGGGTGATGGGAATCGAACCCACGTAGCTGGCTTGGGAAGCCAGTGCTCTACCATTGAGCTACACCCGCAGCTTGGCATATTGACTAGCATGATGATCTGCCTGCTAACTCTCTTATAATAACACGCAACAGCTACTCGCGCAAGTTCTCGCAGTCACTCACTTAAAATGTTACCGAAGGGACTTCGGCTCACTCATGTAGAA
>CALNBW010000461.1 GCA_937874815.1 uncultured Bacillota bacterium
CCGCTACCCGCCAGAATTGACATGCCAAGGGGCGAAGTATAGAATTGTGATGATTAATTAGACAGAGAAAAAAGTATATAGGCTTGCTTCCATCAGAGTTACGAGGGAGGCTTTAGCATAATTAGAAGGGGTGTCAGATGGATGTCAACAGTGGATGCATTGAAGCAGCGACTGCAGGAGCTCAAGAAAGAGCGTCGCGCCATTGTTCTTGCACACTACTATCAACGCGATGAGATTCAGGATGTGGCTGACTATATCGGCGACTCTTTTGGGTTGAGCCAACAAGCAGCAGCTACCGACGCTGAAGTGATTGTTTTCTGCGGCGTCCACTTTATGGCCGAGAGCGCGGCTATACTTTCGCCAGAAAAGATTGTATTGTTACCTGAACCACGGGCTGGCTGTCCTATGGCCGATATGATTGATATCGGGGGCTTGCGGGCTTTTAAAGCCCAGCATCCTGGCGCAGCTATCGTTAGTTATGTCAATACTTCGGCTGCAGTTAAGGCAGAAAGTGATATTTGCTGCACTTCATCGAATGCGGTTAAGGTGGTCAATTCCCTTGACACCGATAAGGTCATTTTCACGCCCGATCGCAACTTGGGCCGTTACGTGGCCCAGCACACTGATAAGGAAATAATCGTTTGGGAAGGTTATTGCCATACCCACGATCACTTGACGCTGGAGCAGTTTGAGCGGATTAAGGCGGAGCACCCCGGTGCCCCGACAGTGGTACATCCTGAATGCCGGCCCGAGGTCAGCGCTGCTGCCGACCACGTTTCTAGCACAGCTGGAATTCTTAAGTTCGTGCGCGAGTCGGATGCGACTGAGTTCATCATTGGCACTGAAGGCGGGATTCTGCACGTAATGCAGCAGCAAAACCCGGGTAAGAAGTTTTATCTGGCCTCGCCAGATCTGATTTGTCCCAACATGAAGGCCAATACTTTGGAAAAAACCGTTCATGCCCTGGAGGTAATGCAGCCCCGCATCACCGTCCCAGAGGACATTCGCAATAAGGCGGTGCGAGCCCTAGATCGGATGCTCGCTATCAAATAGTCGGAGGCGTTAGCATGGAAGCTCGCTACCTAGTAGGATTTGATCTTGCCCAAACCGACAAGCAGGTGGCTGATTTCTTGGTGATAGGTAGCGGGGTAGCCGGCTTATTTGCGGCTATCAAGGCTAGCCAACATGGTCGAGTCTTACTTTTAACCAAAGAACTTTTAGAAGGCAATACCCGTTATGCCCAAGGCGGCATCGCGGCCGCTATTGGCCCGGCAGATAGCTGGCAGGGGCATTTGGCCGATACTTTGGTGGCCGGTGCCGGCCTTTGCGACGAAGCAGCCGTCACCATTTTAGTGCAAGAGGGGCCGACTCGCATTCGCGAGCTGATAGCCCTTGGCGCTCGTTTTGATCGGCAAGACGACGCTATTGCCCTAACTAAAGAAGGTGGCCATAGTCGCCGCCGCATCTTGCATGCCGGCGGCGATGCCACCGGCTTGGAGATAGAGCGGGTCCTTGCCGGTGCGGCTTTAGCCAACGCCAACATTCGCGTCGTTGATCACATCTATGCGGTCGATCTGCTCACTGACCAGGGCCAGTGTTACGGTGCGCTTGCTATGAACCCTGCTGGTGCGCTTACCGCTTATCTAGCTAAGGCCACCATCCTAGCTACCGGTGGCGCTGGGCAGGTTTACAAGCATACTACTAATTCATCAGTGGTCACTGGTGACGGCCTAGCTATGGCCTATCGGGCTGGCGCTGAAGTGATGGATGCCGAGTTTTTTCAGTTTCATCCCACCGCTCTGCATGTAGCTGGCGCGCCTAATGCGTTAATTACAGAGGCGGTGCGGGGCGAAGGAGCCCAACTGCTAGACATCAATAATCGGCGTTTTATGCTGGCAGTGCATCCTATGGCCGAGTTAGCGCCCCGTAATGTGGTAGCGCGGGCCATGGTGCAAGCCATGGAAGCGACAGCCAGTGATCATGTCTGGCTGGACATGCGGCCAATCCAGGGGCTTGATTTGCCCACGCGGTTCCCCACAGTCTTCAAAACCTGTCAGCGTTACGGGATCGATATTCGTCATGATCTGATCCCCGTGGCCCCGGTAGCCCACTACTTTATGGGTGGCATTCGCATTAACTACCAAGGGCGCACCAATGTGCGCGGTCTTTATGCTTGTGGTGAAGCCTCGTGCCTAGCTATCCATGGCGCTAATCGGCTGGCCAGCAATTCGCTGCTTGACGGACTGGTTTTTGGGCATCGCATTGCCGAATGCGCCCAGCGTTATCGCTTGCACATTAGCGACGAGTATCTCTTGCAGCTGAAGTTAAGCGCGCCCGAGCCGGCACGTTTAGCAAAACGCACGGCGGATATTATGGAACTAAGGCAGGCTATCCAACAGACCATGTGGCGCGAGGTAGGGCTAACGCGAAATGCAGCTGGCCTGGAGCGCGCTTTGGCAGAATTGCAGGCTATTGGTCGGCAATTAGCCGGCCCGGTGGAGCAACCGGACCAGGTGGAGACAATCAATTTACATACGGTGAGCACTCTGATTACGCGTGCGGCCCTGTTGCGCACCGAATCCCGTGGTGGCCACTTTAGAGAAGATTTTCCAGAACAGAACGACCAGGACTGGCTGAAGCATATTGTACTGCAGGGTGATAGCTGGGCCTTAGTGGAGCAAAAGAGGGGGTAAGGTGGATGAATTGGCAAAACCCTTTTATCGTAGACCTAATCAAGCGCGCGCTGGAAGAAGACATTTGGACGGGCGACATCACAACAGAAGCTGTAATCCCAGCAGGACGCCAAGCGGTAGGACAGGTCTTAACTAAGGTCGATGGCGTCATTGCTGGCCTGCCACTACTCAAACAGGTTTTTCTACAGCTGGACCCCACGTTAGAGGTGGACCTACTAGTTGACGACGGCTTTGTCGCTACTGCTGGCACTGTTTTGGCCAACATCAGCGGTTCTGCCCGCTCCATATTGCAGGGAGAACGCGTGGCTCTAAACTTTTTACAGCGTCTTTCCGGCATCGCCACTCGCACCTCGCGTTTGGCGGAATCAATCAAGTTCTACCAAGGACGTATTGTTGATACACGCAAGACGACGCCCGGACTGCGTCTGTTAGAAAAATACGCGGTGCGCATGGGTGGTGGGTATAACCACCGCTTTGGTCTTTATGATGCAGTGCTAATTAAAGATAATCATATTGCTGTTGCCGGCAGCATTAAAGAAGCCGTAGCTGCCGTCCGCCGCCGTGTCGGGCATACGACCAAAATCGAAGTAGAAGTTGAATCTCTAGAGCAACTAAGCGAGGCTTTGGAAAGCCGAGCTGATATTATCATGTTAGACAACATGTCACTGGACATGATGAAGGAAGCCGTCAAGCTGGCCCAGGGCAAAGCCATCCTGGAAGCATCAGGTGGCATTACAGAAGAGAACATCTTGGAAGTGGCCAAAACTGGCATTGATTATATCTCCATCGGCGCTATCACCCACAGCATCAAGGCGCTAGATATTAGCCTAGATATCGAGCTAGAACAGCCGCCTGCCGATCAACAGAACTAATACCAGCCACGGGGACATTTGCCGGGTCATGGTGGCAACGATGATATATCTGTAGGGGCGCATTGCATGCGCCCGCCCCGGGCGGCAAGCCGAACGGGGCATTCTTTATGTCTACTGTTACCTAAAGGAGGGGAAAGACCCAGTGCTGCTCACAATCAATATGGGGAATACGCGTACGCATGCTTTGTGTTACCAGAATGGGCACAAAAGCCCCCACTACGCCACCGCTACACTACCGCAAGTGGAGCATTACCTAGATTGGCTACGAACAATCACCGCCGTTGCCCCAACCCGCATACTGCTGGCTTCAGTGGTGCCGCCAGCGGCCACAGCGTTCTCGCGGGCGGTCAGAGAGCTATGGGGGCTAACGCCCGAGCTAGTTAAACCGCGGGAGGACTTGGGCATCCGCTTTACTGCAGTTGATTACCTACACGACTTAGGTGCAGATCTTTTTGTCAACGCCGTAGTCAGTTACCATGATTACGGTGGCAGCATCCTGAACGTGGATTTAGGCACCGCCTCCACCTTTTGCGTGATCAAGGAGGGGCTATATCTAGGCACTAGCATCGTGCCAGGGATGGAACTCTCCATTCGCGCCATGATTCAAGGCACCGCTCTCCTCAAAGATTTTTCACTGCAAAAGATGGATAGAGTCGTTCAGGATAACACGACGGCTTGTCTGCAATCGGGCATCTATTACGGCTACTTTGAGTTGGTGCGAGGCATGATTGCTCGCATTCAGGCTGAGGCCGGGCCACTGCAGGTAGTTCTGACCGGTGGCATCGGCACGTTTTTGCACGAGGAGCTAGATTCCTTTGTTGATTATTTCCGTCCCGAGCTGACGTTAGAAGGATTGCATTTAATCGCACAGCTGTTGCCAGTATTAGAGTAAAGCTGTAAAATTAAATTGCTAGTTAGAGGCGGGTACCTTATGGACTCGACAGGCTAGTAGAACAATCAAATACGTCCGGTATTGACGCCGCGTTAGTGGTGCAAACTGGAACGGAGGTGGAGTAAAATGAGAGTGTCCACTAGGCAGATCGTCGTTGTCGGTGTTTTGGCAGCGCTTACGGTCGCCCTTGGGGCATCGGGGGTAGGACTCATTGCAGTGCCGACTCCCGCAGGTGCGGCCACTACCATGCATATCCCGGTCATTATTGGGGGCATTTTAGAGGGACCGCTGGTTGGTAGTTTCTTAGGCCTATTGTTTGGATTGTTTACCCTGCAATTAGGCCCAGCTGTGGCCGTGATTCCGGCTCGCTTACTGATCGGTGTGGCTGCTTACTATGTTTATCATGCAACTTACTTCTTGGTGCAACGCTGGGCAGGGAGGTCTGCCCCAGTGATAGCGGCAGCAGTAGCTGGCATTGTGGGATCGGTTGTAAACACCGTCGGTGTGTTAGCCGTGGCAGTTGCTATCAATTTATTTACGGCTGAGGCAGCTTGGTCCGTAGCGCTGCTCCAAGGTGTGCCCGAAGCCATTTTAGCTGCAGTTGTTACCGCCTCGCTGATTCTTCCCCTTCTAGCGGTGGCTAAGCGCAACCAAGTGCGAGATAAAGCAAAAACCATAGACAGATAACTAAAAGGGTTAACCCGACCAACATCAGGGTTAACCCTTTTTGGTTATTCCATATAATCTTTAATCAGAAGAAGGGATTTCGCCTCTTGTCTAGAACCAAAGTATTGTGAACACTTTTGCTTCCAGCTATGTGGCCTAAGCAGAGATTGCAGCAAATGTTAGTCCCCAAGGTTCAGTAGAAAGGATGGGAAGACGAGATGAAAAAACTCGGAAAGACGTTCCTCGCGGCCGTCCTTGCCCTGATGCTGCTTGGTACGGCGGCGCCTGCAAGCAGATATGGGACGCCGGACTTCCCCTTTAGCGCGAAGCTGCGGGGCGACTATCTGCCGGCCCTGTCGAGCTTTATGGTGATCGGCGATGTGATGACGGACAGCCTTAAGGTCATGTCGTCCCGGTTCCTCGACTTCTCCAAGGCCTATGGCTGTCACGTCTATCTATGGCAGTGGGAGACGCTGGAGAGCAGCGGCTACGCTTCTTTTGACGACGCGGTGGCCGAGATATCGCAGCATGCCGCCGCTGATACCGTATGCGTCGTCTACATCCACAGCCTGAAGCAGGCCTATGTCCAGGTCGGCGACGAGCTGATCCCGGGGGCCGACGTTGATTCGCTGGTCGACACGTTGCTGCGCAACAAGAAGGAAGAGCCGTTTTCCCGGTTCGCGTCGTTCTATAACGCCCTGTGCAAGATGGTCGGCCGCGAGAAAGGGACGTATGTGACGGGCAGCTATTTGAACACAAAGCAAATTGATCAGAAGAGGCTGGAAGAGATCATGGTTCCTCTCCACGAAGCCTTTCCTGGCTATATTTGGGTGGAGTACTTTTCCGGCAACTATGAGCCAGGAACGGAATACTCCGCCCTGCGCAACAGCCGGGAGATCGACTATGATGCAACCTTTGTTCTCTGGGAGCATGAGCTGGAGTACTACTTCCAGGACGCGATCTACCTGAGCTATTTTAGTCAAACGGGCACGGCCTTCCTTGACATCGGCAAAAACACCGGGGTCGCACTGTCCGACAAGCGACTCCGGGAACTGGAGGCGGCCTTTGGGCCGTCCACGGACGGCGACGCTGCCGGGTTCCGCGCCGGGGTGGAAAATCTGGCGGCAGTCCTCGCAGAGATGGACCTCCACAGCGGCCGGAGCGAGGGCTCCGGGATGCTGATCCCCGCGCTGGCGATCGTCGGAACGGTCATGCTCGTTGCGCTGGCGGTCCTGCTCCTTCGAAAGAAAAAAGGGAAAGCCGCTTCCTAGCGCGGACCTGATCGAACGCAGCGGGACTGCGGGACGTGAGCTTTGTCCCACC
>CALNBW010000462.1 GCA_937874815.1 uncultured Bacillota bacterium
ATGTACGTCCCCCTGGTCCACCGTCCCCCTGGTCCACGGCCTACTTGTTTTTGTGGTTGGTGGCGGCGCGCACGAAGTCGCGGAACAAGGGGTGCGCGTGGTTGGGGCGCGATTTGAATTCGGGATGGAACTGGACGCCCACTAACCAGGGATGGTCGGGCACTTCGATCATCTCTACCAGCTTATCGTCGGGCGAGGTGCCGCTAATCATGAGGCCGGCGGCCTCGAGCGCAGTGCGATACTGGTTATTGAACTCGTAACGATGGCGGTGGCGCTCATAGATAATCTCGTTCTGGTATGCGGCGGCGGCTTTGCTGCCGGCGATAACCTTACAAGGATAGGTACCTAGCCGCATGGTGCCACCGAGCCCGTTGATCTCTTTTTGCTCGGGGCTAAGATCGATCACGGGATGTGTAGTGTCGGGGTCGAACTCGCTCGAGTTGGCGTCTTCCCAACCTAGGCGCTGGCGGGCAACCGCGATAGCCGCGAGTTGCATGCCGAGGCAAATGCCGAACAGGGGTATTTGCTGCTCCAGGGCGTAAGTAATGGCATGAAGCTTGCCCGGGATACCGCGGTGACCAAAGCCACCTGGAACAATGATGCCATGGGCGTTCAGCACTGCTGGCGGTAGGTCGCCATTGTCGAGGGCTTCGGAATCAACCCACTCGATGTTTACCTTAACGCCGTTAGCAAAACCAGCGTGGTAAAGGGCCTCGGCCACGGAAAGGTAAGCATCATGCAGGGATACGTACTTGCCTACCAAGGCAATGTTTACTTCCTGCTCTAGATTTTTAATCTGCTGGACGAGCTGGCGCCAATCTTTGAGATCAGGCGGCCCGCAGGGGAGCCCTAACCGGGATATAACAATATCATCAAGATGCTGCTGTTCTAGCATCAGGGGTACTTCGTAGATTGAATCAGCATCGAGGTTTTCAATGACATGGGTTGCTTTTATATCGCAGAAAAGAGCCAATTTGGCTTTGATCTCGGCGGAAAGGGGTAGTTCGCTGCGGCAAATGATGACATCGGGCTGGATGCCGATGCTGCGCAGTTCTTTCACGCTATGCTGGGTTGGTTTAGTTTTTAGTTCACCTGATTTGCCTAAGTAGGGTACCAGGGTGACGTGGAGATACATAACGTTATCGCGCCCGACATCGGTGCGCATTTGGCGAATGGCTTCGAGGAAAGGCAAGCTCTCAATGTCACCTACTGTGCCGCCAATTTCGACGATAACAACCTCTGCATCGTGAGCTTTCGCTACGCGGTGCATCCGCTCTTTAATCTCGTTGGTAATGTGAGGGATTACCTGCACTGTGCCGCCTAGATAGTCGCCGCGGCGCTCTTTGTCGATTACGCTCTTATATATTTTGCCGGTAGTTACGTTGTTGATGTTCTGTAGGTTTTCATCGATCAATCGCTCATAGTGTCCGAGGTCTAAATCGGTTTCGGCCCCATCCTCGGTGACAAAGACTTCTCCATGCTGATAAGGGCTCATGGTGCCAGGGTCGACGTTAATATAAGGATCAAATTTAAGTACAGTAACCCTGACGCCGCGTCCTTTGAGCAGGCGACCTAATGAAGCAGCCGTTATGCCTTTGCCTAATCCCGAGACGACGCCGCCGGTGACAAAGATAAATTTCGCCATTGGCCATTCCTCCTGCATGCTGACAGTTCCATACGCAAATACGTTGCTATTCTAGTCATAGGGGGTGTGTTTTGTCAAGCTACTAAGAGGGGCTGCGGGGCCTTGCTTAGAGCACAGGAGCAGGCTCCAATCGTGCTTACAGCACGTGTATTGCGCAAGCAATACGCCTCCCTAATGCGCGAAAGCAACATCGCTAGATGTTGCGAAAGCAAGCGCCCCGCAGCCCTACGTATTCTGTGGTACCCTCTGTGGGCGCGGTGCCCCTACTAGTTTTCGGGGTCGTCGTCCTCGTCGCCTTCGTCTAAGTCTTCGGCTTCGTCGTCAAGCAGGTCGTCGATAACGAGTTCATCTGCCGCTTCTTCTTCCTCTTCGTCCTCGGCATCTGCTTCATCTATATCCTCGCCATCTGGGATGAATCCATCCTCGTCTTCTTCGATGTCTTCAGGCTCCTCTTCATCCCAGAGATAATCGGCTGCTTTTGGTTGGTAGCTGCGCTCGTTTGGCCCATCGGCCCCGCTCTTGCGTGCTGCAGGTTTGGGTGCCCAGGTCTGCAGACCCCACATGCCTTTGCCGAGGAAATCAAAACGGCTGTCTAGGTTAATCTCGGTGTGAATTTGAGCTAGCCTACTGCCGGAAATAGCAGTGTCTTGCCCCATGCGCTCTAGGACAGCTGCAATTAAATCGCGATAATGCATCGGCGCTTTCTGCTCACGCAAGATTTGGTAAGCGACATCTGGTTCGGTTACGACTACCTTCTTCTTGTTCTCCATTTGCCATTCCTCCCTCGCTCTCAAGGTTAGCGAACTGTAGTCACGGAAGAACTCCATTCCCGTGGTATACCTTCAAGCCCTTTCTCGGTGATTATACACAAAAAACGAGCGAAAAAACCTTGTCTGCGATCTTTTCTCATTATATTTGTGTTGCGGGGCCGTGGGAAGGGGGAATTGGGGGTTTGGGGTGGACCAGGGGGACGCACATCAAGGCCCACCTAAAGGTAGGCCAGATGTGCCGTCCCCCTGGTCCATGGGTCGTGGGCGAGATAGGATCTCGCCCCTACGGATAGCCCATAATGTTTGGATATACCCGTAGGGGTCGGATCCTATCCGACCCGTTTGGCCATTTCCTGGGCAATATAGCTCGCCACCTGGGGTGGCAGGGTGCCGGTGCCGAAACCAGCGTCGAAGCCAAGTTCGAGGGCCAGTTCGTGCGAAATGCGCGGGCCACCACAAATTAGGAGCACGCGCTCACGCAAGCCTTCGGCTTCAAGGATTTCCACGAGCTGAGTAAGGTTGAGCACGTGCACATCCTTTTGGGTGACCACTTGCGACACAAGAATAACATCGGCATCTAACTCGCGGGCTTTAGCGACTAGCTCTTCATTTTGCACTTGGCTGCCGAGGTTATGGACTCGCAACTGCGGGTAACGCTCGAGACCCGGGTTGCCGGCGTAACCTTTCATATTCATGATGGCGTCTAGGCCGACGGTATGGGCATCGTCGCCAGTACAAGCGCCAACCACTACCAGGGGCCGCCCTATGTGTTTTTCGATGAAGTCGTTGGTGGCGGCGAAGTCCAGATGCTCGGTGCTCACCTGGGGTACGTGGATAGCCGTAAAATCGATACTAATAGGGCACTTGGCATAGGCCACTATGAAGGTAAACCCCTCGCCCAGATCGGCCAGGTGCACGACGGAAACGGATTGGAAGCCCATCTGCTGCAAAAGCTGTTTAGCGGCTTCAATGGCCTCAGCGCCGATGGGGACAGGCAGGGTAAAAGAGAGCTGCATGGCACCGTCGCCTAGGGAGTCACCATAGGGACGCACTTGCGTTAGATCGAGCTGCATTAGGCGTCACCTCCGGCTGCTTGCTGCTTAAGCGACACGAACATGGGCGCAAGCAGGGGATTATAGTAGTCGGGCGCTTTTTTAACTACTCCGGCTAGCCCCTTGCCACCGACGCGGCTGCGCTTGACATCGGCGAAAAGGCCTTGCTCGATGGCGGCCATGAGGCCGACTTTGGCCACATGGGTAAGCAGCTCTAGCGCTTGGCCCAGCACTTGGTCGGCTCGCTGCTCTAGGCGGCCACCCGGCTTAAAGACTATTTCATCGCCCAGATGGCGGGCAGCAGTCGTGACGTAACGGGCGTTTTGCAGGGCCAGGAAACGATCATGCAAGAACGGGGTATGAATAGCCTCGGTGAGCATGCCGAGCAACTGAATGCCTTGCCCGGTGGTCACACCGACGAGATTAAACATACCGTTTAATAGATAGCCTTGGAAGATGTCGCCGGTCATATGCTTGGTAGGCGGCATATATTTAAGCGGTGCCTCGGGGAAGATCTGGCGCGCCATAGCTGCTTGGGCCAGTTCCCAGAGGAGACTGTCTTCGACGTTCGGGTCAATTTCAAAGGCATGTCCCAGGCCGAGTTGTTCATGCCGTAGACCGGCCATCAAGCCCAGCTGTTCGTTAATAAACTGGGAAGCCAGCACAGTATGAGCCGCTTCTAGGGCATCGGCCGTCGTTAAATAGTTGTCCTCACCCGTATTGATAATGATGCCGGCGTAGGCGTTAATTAGGCGCGAGAAGAACTGGTCGACCAGGGTGCGCTGCATGTTGATATCGCGGAACAAGATGCCGTAGAGAGCGTCGTTTAGCATCATGTCGAGGCGCTCGACGGCTCCCATGGCGGCGATTTCGGGCATACACAGGCCACTGCAATAGTTGACTAGGCGGATGTAACGGCCAACTTCAGCCGAAACTTCATCGAGAGCTTGGCGCATGAGGGCAAAGTTGGCTTGGGTGGCATAGGTGCCGCCAAAACCTTCGGTAGTGAGCCCGTAGGGCACGTAGTCGAGCAGGCTCTGCCCAGTAGTGCGGATAACGGCAATGATATCAGCACCGGCCCGGGCGGCTGCTTTGGCCTGAATGACGTCTTCATGAATATTGCCTGTGGCCACGATGACATAGAGCCAAGGTTGCTGGCCGCTAGGATAGGCGGCAAGCAGGCGCTCGCGCTCCTGGCGGGCGGTGGTAATGCGGGCCAGGGCCGAGGCGGTTAGTTGGTCGAGCAAGGCGTGCACGGCTGCCGGCGGGTGCAGGGGCAACTGCATCAGGTCGAGCCGGCCGGAAGCCACGCGCTCGGCCACGGTTTGGGCGTCGAGCCCGGTTTCGAGCATGGCGTTAGCTAAGAAGCAGCTGGCACCACGGGAAAGACGCCCGGCCTGGGCGACGGCATCGACGATGATGTTGGGCAGGGGGATTTGCTCAACGTTAACACCGTCAACCCCGAGCAGGCGGATGACGGCGCGCTCGACGGTGACGGTGGTGTGTTGGTCAACAAAGGTTTGGGTATCTTGAGCGATGGTCCGGGCGGCGGCCCGGGCCGCGTCTATTTTGGTTTGATCGAGGTTAAGTTTGGCGGTCAATGTGATACCTCCTTGTGTGACAGTTCCAGCAGAGGTCGCGTGTCTGCTTTGAGCGCGTGACCTCAATACTGCATCCCGTAGACCAGAGGGGACGCACATCCGGTCCACCTGCGGTAGACCGGATGTGCCGTCCCCCTGGTCCACGGTTACGTGCGCACTAATTCGGTGGCGCGGTCGATGATATGCGCCGGCAGGCCTAGCAGGCGGGCCACGCCCAGGGCTTCCTGGGGTAAAGGCTGGCCAGGCGGCATTGGCTGCAGACGGTAGTCCATCAGCTCTGGCAGATCAGCTAAGCTGAGACTGCCGCTGCTAGCAAATGCCTGGGCTAACTGCTCTGGGTCGGCCTGGCTCAGGCCAACCACCTGCCAGTGGGCCACGCCGGTAATATGGGCCAGTTCGGCATAGTGGGTGGCAAAAATATTAACACTGGGCTGCTGCGCAGTATATTCAACAATGGCTTGCGCCAACGCGGATCCCTCTACCGGGTTGGTACCGCTAGCGAGTTCGTCGTAGAGCAACAAAAAGGGTTGCTCAGCTAGGGGTAAAACGCGGCGCAAAGCGGTAACTTCACTACCGAAACGGGAAAGGCCAGGCGTGGCAGCGTTATCACTGGCGCTGACTAAGCGGATACCGCTAAAAAGCGTCAGGCTGAAGTTGGCTGCTGGCACCATGAGCCCGTTCTGAGCCATGGCGGTCAACAGGGCAACCAGGCGCAGGGCGACCGTTTTCCCTCCCATGTTAGCGCCGGTGAGTACGGCGGCACCGGAGGTGAGTTGCCAGCTAATTGGTTGAAAATCTAGGGCCTGCTGAGCTAGCTCAGCAGCCACTTGGGGGTGCCGAGCCTCCACCAAGCATACGCTGGCTGGCTGCCCCGGTTGGCGGGACAAGATACAGGGCGGCGTGCACTGCCACTTCTCAGCCAACCGCACTTTTGCTAGTAAGAGGTCTAGGCGTCCTAGCGCCTGCAGCAAAGCAGAAAGCAGAAGGGCGTATTGCCTAATCTGCGCAGACAGCTCGGCCCGCACACCTGCTTCGGCAGCTTTGGCCTTGGCCTGCAGGTCGGCTAACTTTTGGGTCCAGGCTAGCTCTTGCTCGCTGGGGTGCCGC
>CALNBW010000463.1 GCA_937874815.1 uncultured Bacillota bacterium
TCCCACCCCGTTCTTTATTCCCATAGTTTGTCAACCAGGGAGATCGCTTCCCTTTTGGAGAGCCCCATCCCCTTCATGGCGCTGACAATTGCTTGCACGTCGTTTGCCAGCAGTTCCTCACGAATCCGCCGCACTTTCCCCGTGTCCAGAACCACATAGCTTTTCGCGCCGGCACGGGACTCAATGATGGCCTCTTCCTCCAACAGCCGATAAGCCTTCTGCACAGTGTTGGGATTGACCCCCAATAATGCCGACAGGACCCGCCGGGAGGGCATTTCGTCTCCATCTTGCACATTTCCGGCCACGATGCTCTGCTTAACGTGTCGAATGATCTGCAGATAGATGGGGCTGCCATCCTGCAAGTCGAGTTCTTCAAAGGAAACCATGGCACCCCTCCTGTTCTTAAGGTGAACTGTATTACTTATATAACACTGTTTATCTGTATTATATGAGTAACACGGTTGGCGGTCAATAAGGAACTTAGAAGTGAGTTATAACGTCGGAACAGGAGAAGGTTGGAAGGGGAGGGTGTTTTGGTTTGAAAAAGGAGCGGATGGATGTGCGTGATGAGCCAATAATAGAAGCGAAAACACCGAAATTCTATGGAGTTCGTGGATGGCGAAAATGGGCGGCTATTGCAACCGCTTGTGCCCTGGTACTCAGTATAGGGTTACTAATTCCCAGAGTTGAACGAGGTAAGAAAGGAGATCCAAAGGCAGGCACCATCCTGGATGTTGTTTATCCAAAAGCTTATGCCTTTGATGACTTTGACGCCGGCAGAGAGGTTCGCGAACAAAACCCTGTTGAGGCCAGCTTTATTGAGGCGCTAAACGAGTTCTCCTACAAGACAAGTCCTCATATCCTTACCAGGGTAGGCGAGAACACCAATTACTCGCCCCTCTCACTGTATTATGCTTTGTCCCTCGCGGCCTCTGGCGCACAGGGCGAGACTGAAGCCGAACTGCTTACTCTGCTAGGTGTTCCTAGCTCCAAAATTCTGGCCAAGCAGTGCGGGAACTTGTACCGTACGCTTTATCGGGAGAACACAATCGGCAAGTTCAAAATCGCGAATTCTCTGTGGCTGGCTAACGAGCTTAACGGCGAACCGGTTACGTTCAAGGAGGATTTTGTAAAACAAGCAGCAGCAGACTTCTATGCCAGCTTTCATAAAGTTAACTTCTCTAACGCAGAGACCGGAAAAGCCATGGCTGATTGGATAGCGACCAACACGAATGGCACGCTAGCTCCGACGATAGAAACGGATCCAGGCCAGATATTCTCCATATTGAATACGGTTTACTTTCACGATGAATGGGTCAATCGTTTTGAGAAAAGCAAAACAGCAAAGGATGTGTTCCACCTTTCAAACGGCGATGATGTCACGTGCGATTTTATGAATGCGACTTCCAGTTCGGCGGGTTATGCAATAGGGGAAGGATTTACGCGGGCGAGCATCGGGCTGAAAAATGCCGGCCAGATGATATTCATACAGCCTGATGTTGGTGTCTCACCGTACTCGCTGCTTGCAACCCAAGAGCAAATGCGAGAGACATTTGCAGGCGGCCACGATTTCCATGGTATAGTGACATGGAAATTGCCTAAGTTCAGTTTCAGTTCAAAGCTAGCCTTGGCAAATGTTCTTCAAGAGCTTGGTGTTGTCTCTGCTTTTGCGGCTGATGCGGATTTTTCCCGCATCACCGATCGCATGGCTTCTGTAAGCGAAGTGCAGCAAAATACGTATATCGCGATAGATGAAAATGGTGTAGAAGCGTCCGCTTTTACCGAGGTTAGATACGTAGGTGCAGCGCCCCCAGAGGGTAGGGCAGATATGATTCTTGACCGGCCCTTTATTTACGGTATTACTGCCCAAAACGGTGTCTTATTGTTTGTGGGTGTGTGCGAAAATCCCACCAAATAGCGACGAGCACCCACGCACGCGGCGGGCTGCCCGCCATATGTTCAGGGCTACATCTGGGTGAACAGCACTAAAGGCTTTTTCGCGAATATTTGGAAGGAGAAAGACACCTTCATAGCGAACTAATGTGTGTGAAAAGCGTGCAACGCGACAAGGAGTAAACGCCATGCCTGACTATCCTTGGCTGGAAGAATACCTATCCGCAAAACCAGGTGTAACCCGCGATTACAAGGCTGAATGGGGTTGGCATCGATTTAAGGTGGGCGGCAAAATGTTTGCGGCTTTGATGCACCCCTCGAGCAAATATGATCCGGCCTATGCAGAAAAAGATTTGCTTAATCTTAAGTGCGACCCTTTGTTAGCGCAACATTGGCGCGATGAGTATCCCGAAATCATGCCCGGGTTCTATTCCGACAAGCGCACTTGGAACTCGGTGAATCTAGGAGGAAAACTGCCTGAGGATGTCCTGCGGCAGATGATTGACGATAGCTATAGGCTGGTATTTGAGAAGCTGACAAAGAAACAGCAACAGGAGGTCAACTCGGTTCAGTAATTGCCTAAGGATGAAACCTGTAGCTGTTATTAAAAGATGCCAGGGAGCCAGAATGCTAGTCTGAGCCCTACAGCAAAGGAAGCAGCATTGGCTACCAAGGCGTATACGCTCGGCTTCCAGCGGGGAATAAGTTGGAAGCCGTCTTTCCTTAAATACAGCGTATAAACGATCGCTTCTACTATGACTACCGCAATTTCCAATAGAATGTAGAAGAAAACAAAAGCCAGTGCCCCGGAACGGTAGTTAATAATGTTTAGTGCCAGGTTAAGCGCAACCTGTGTTATGACATTAACGAAGGCGATAAAGCGAAATAGCTTTCTTTCCCGAAAGCCAAACAGCAGGGCAATAGCCAGCTCAACTAGAATAGTAACGGCTATACGGATAGCCAGGGAAAGCGCTTCAGCGGTATAGTTATAGGATCTTTCAACGGAAAGGCCGGTATTGGAGACCTCAGCGGTGAAATAACTGTCAAAGGCATAACGCTCGTAGACGTCGTCACTTACAGTAAAGTGGTCTGTCTCCGGGAAATACAGCAGTATTTTGAACATCTTGGGCGGGTAGTAGGTCCAGTTAAATTGGTGGGATTCAGTGCAGTCTTGAAAGAACTGCAGAAAATTGTAACCGTCCGCATTATGGTACTCTACAAACCTCAGGAAGACCTCATAGTTTTCGTCGCCCTCCACATATCGCGCATAGGTCCCATCCTCGTTAAGAACTGCGTGAGGGCCGGTGGACCTTGCACTAGAGAGCAACGTCACGTAATATGTTTTTCCTTCAAGTCCGATGAAATCGATAACTATGGATGGTTTAGGCCCTACGTCTGCACGAGCCATCAAAGGAAACACAATTAACAGGGTTAAAATGCCGAGCAACATGACACTTGTTTTTGTGCCCCTGGCCATTAAGTGGTAATGCTTGTTTGCATTTCTTGCCCTTACTAGCTTAGTCATTACGCTCCCCCCATGATCTTTCCTTGCCTATTGAGGCCTGATACACACAAGTTCACCACCAGTACGCTTTTCCCTTCCCAGCATCCAATCAAACCCATTGAAAGGGGAGTAATACAATGAAGGTTTTAGTAATAGGCGGTACTCGTTTCATCGGGAGGCATCTCGTGCCTAGACTACTGTCGGCGGGTCATCAAGTCTATTTGTTTAATCGGGGAACTCGTTCGCTTTCGGACGACCTAAAGGGTGTAACCGTCTTGGCGGGAGATAGACACCAGCCTGGGCAACTAGCAGAGAAGTTGAGCGGTATGGAATTTGATGCTGCCATCGATATGGTGGCCTATAATGCGGCAGACATAAGGACCAGTGTGGAAGCCCTACGGGATAAGGTGGGTCATTTCCTGTTCGTCAGTACACGCAGTGTGTATAAGGAAAAGCTAGTCCCGGCCCCAATTCGTGAAACTGATTTGCTGGAAGACGACCCTAGTATGGCGTATGGATACAATAAGGCCAAAGCCGAGGAGGCGCTAATGGAGGAGCATCAGTCTATTGGCTTCCCTGCCACTGTGTTGCGCTTGCCAGCTATCTATGGGCCCTACGATTATCAAGCTCGTGAATGGTATTTTATCAAGCGTTTCCTTGATGGTCGGCAACAGATGCTGCTGCCTGATTTCGGCTGGGGAGTTAATCAGCGCGAGTACGCGGGAAACGTGGCTGAGCAACTGGCCTTCTTGCTCACAAAGCCCGCTAGCATCGGCGAAACCTACAACTCTGGGCATCGCCATTTCCAGAATTTTCGTGATCTAATTCATTTGGCTGAAGAGCTCTTTGGTAGGGAAATGTCCTTGTTTGGACTGCCCAAAGAGGACATCCCCTGGAAGGTGCCCCTAGCTGAGTCCGGCCTCTATGTGCTTTCCACTGGAAAATTGGAGGCTCTCGGCTATCGTGAGCGTTATGACTTGCGGGCAGCATTGCAGGAAACCATCAATTATTTAGCTGCCAATCCGATTACCGAGGACTGGGTCTTTGAAACCAGGCAAAGCAAGCAGCTGTTTGACTACCGCACCGAAGATGAGTTGATAGAGAAAGCCTTACCCCTAACGGAGTATACCTATAAACATGACTGATAGAATGTCCAAAGGCTGCCCCCTTCAGGCAAATGTGGTCTGGCTTATGCAGAAGAAATTTCACCTACACTTAAGTGCAACCTTTTGCTGGCAGGACATTTGCACGATGTGTATCCAAGGGACGCCTGGGTACTATTCCGACAAGCGCACCTCGCCGGCAGCATCCGCGCGGATGGAGGTTGTCTCAAGCCTACATCCCGCTGCTGAACTAGCTCTGCCCTAGGCCAAACGGCCTTTTGCAGGTGCTTATTGGTCTCGCGAAATCTGGACATCAGGCTCAAAGTGCTTTCATAAATACTATACAAGGGAGGTGAAAACATGAAAAGATCGTTCGCTTTTTTTCTGGTTGTAACCATGCTAGTGTTGGTTTTCGTTACCGTTCCCGCGTTATTCCCGGCTACCGCTGCGCCTTCCGAGAAGGAACTGGCAAAAGAGACAGTAATGCTGCGTAAGCGGCTACACGAGTCGAGCCAGCGGAATATTGATAAGCTGGTGGCTGCTGGTGAGTTGAGGCCCCAGGACGGGAAGCGGTTAAAGAAGAATTTCGATGTGCTTCACGAATGGTATCTAGAACATAGCCTGGACGACAGCGCGCTTTGTCCCCATTGCGGAGATGGGAAATTCAAGCTAAGGGACCACGAGTACACGGAGTGGCTAACTGTCTCATACACCAGATGCTCGCAAACCCCCTGGCGCAACGACCAAGTGCAACAACGGCATGTCATAAACATCTTGACCTGCGATGGCTGCGGTCTAAATTACTGCCCATTATCGCTAGAATTTAAAGTGGTGTGCAGCAACTAGTAAACGCCAAGGGGCTGTGATACTCGGAAAAAACAAGGCGGCACCGTTTTATACCAGGGGCCGCCTTGTGCTGTAGAAATATACTATGAACGAGCCCTTATAGTAGTTTAACTAGAAACTCTTGGCCACTTCATCAACCAATGAGCCGACATAGTCTACCGCAGCGCGAATGGGCTCTTTAGTGGACATGTCCACACCTGCCATCTTGGCTAGCTCTAGGGGCTTCCT
>CALNBW010000464.1 GCA_937874815.1 uncultured Bacillota bacterium
AACCCACTAAGGCCACAGTCTAACCCTTACGGCTGGTATATTACCCACGCAACCTACTATGTGTTGCCCTAAGGCGGCGTAGCTATCACACCATTCTATAAGGCGTAGCTATAGCATTAGAAAATGAAACTAAAGGTGGTGGAATTCAAGTGAAGGCCCAAACTGACCATAGCACTAAAGCCTTTATGCTTGAGCTATACCACACCTATTACGGTCTAGTTTACAAAAAGATACTATCCATAACCCAAGAGACCGATAGTATTGAAGATCTGGTTAACGACACCTTCGTAAAGCTAATAGAAAAAGCGCCCCTGCTGCGCACTTTTGAGCAGCGCAAAGCCGCCGCCTACATTACCTATACAGCGCGCAGTGTGGCCGTTAACTTCGCGAAGCGCCGCAGTATCCATAATAGGCACTTGTTTTACACTGACGAGATGGAGTTGGCTGTAGAGTTGGCTAGCGTCGAGGACCAAGTGCTCAAACAGCAGGAGCTCGAATGCCTACGAGATGCTGTATTTAGGCTACCGGAAAAACAGAGGGATCTACTCTATTTCAAATACATGTTGGAGCTTAGCGATGCGGAAATCGCGAAACTACTGAACATCTCCACCCCTAGCGTAAGGCAGTATTTGACCCGAGCCCGGAGAGCTACCAGAGCACTAATGAGCGAAGGCGGTGACACAATTGGCGAATGAAAACCTTGATCCCACCCAGAAACTGCGCGAAGACTATGAGCACGCCCTTTTTAAACTGGTGGTGCATGCAGCGGCAGAAAAAGAGGGAGAGGGCTTGTTAGGAGAAAAGGCGGCCCTAGAGCTACATCCTTCGCCAGCTGCGCTGCAGCGTTTTGAGCAACGCCTCAATGCTGAGCTACGGCCGGCCAAACGGCGCTTCCTCTGGACAGCGCCCAAAAAGATAGCAGTCGCCATGCTGGCGGTGGTCATCGTCTTCCTCACAGCCATGACAACTGTACAGGCCTTTAGAGTGCGCGTAATGAGCCTCTGGACCGACATTCAGCCCCAATCCGCAACCTTTTGGCTCAGGGAAAACGACAGCAACATCGAAAGCGAGAACCTCGTCATAAATTGGACTAAAGCCTATGTGCCCACTTACATCCCAGCTGGTTATGAAACGCGCCATATTGAGATCAGCAAACTGCGGAAAGAAATAATCTATATGCAAGGGGAATCGCAGATCAAATACATGGAACTGCTTGAATCCAACAACCTCACCATCAATACCGAGGATGCTTCGCACATAGAAACAGTGGACATCAATGGTGCCCGTGGTATGCTCATCGCTAGCGATGATCTAGTAACCATCGTCTGGAATGTCGATGAGCGCATGTTCTTAGTCCAAGCCCCAACAGATATCGATACAGCACTGGCAGTAGCCAGGGGCGTAAAATATGTTGAATAAATTTGTTGCATAAACCTCCCTCAGTTGTCTTTAGTAAATGAAGGCAACTGGGGGAGTTTCTTTGTAAGGGGGTGTTTGCAAATGCCAGCTGTAACCAGTGGCACAACTAAGTTATCTAGGTGGGTAACACTAACCATCATACTGGCAGTGGCGCTGCTCAGCGGCTGCCTGCTGCTGTCGCTGATAGTAGGCGATACATTCCAGCAAGAGGTATCGCGAGTGACCCAGAACTTGCCGGCAGATAGTTTTATCATTAGCGTCAAACATCATGATGTAGCTAGCCTTGCATCAGAAATTAAACAACTACCGCAACAAGCCCCTGGCATAGGCGCTGTAGCGAGGGCAACGCCACCTGTAGCGACGCCTAAAGTAACAATGCACAAAGAGGGCAATGTAACCGTTATCCTTGAATCAGTACGTTATATCGGTGTTGATCCAGAATATTTCAGCGTTCGACACCTGCCTTTGGCCCAAGGCCGCCTCTTTGACGCAGCTGATCGGGGCAATGTAGCAGTCATTGGTGCCGACCTGGCCGCAATGAAGGGTTATCAAATTGGGTCGACAATTAGCAATGAATGCCTCGCTCAACGATATGAAGTAATCGGTATACTGCAGCCTACTGACGCTAAGATAGATGCCCATCCCACATCGTACCCAGTTAATGAAATGATGTTTGTCCCCATCGGGAACCTACCAAAGCTTGTTGTTCCTACAGGTCATATGCTTCGCTTTGACCATAACCATATTGATGAAATTGAAGAGAACCTCAGGACTTGGGTTTCTGTATGGGTCGAGCTCGATAAAAACGCGGCTTTGACAATGGAAGCTGTGGGGGCAGGCATTAAGGATTCATTAAGCGCGGAAGTCTATGGGCCACGCAAAACCCCTAGCGGCATGGCCACTCACGAATATGTGGCAGAAAGAACATCCAGTTCGCTAGAACAGATGGGATTCATCGTCATAGCAGTTGGTGCTTTAAGCATCAGCGGACTGATGCTAATGCATGTGCTGCTAGGAGCCAAAGTGATTGGCATTAAGCGCGCACTGGGCGCGACCAAAGACAGGCTAATCTGGGAGAACCTCTGGGGATACTCTCTGCTATCACTGTGCGGTTTTCTATTATCCCTAATTCTTATTCAGCCGCTCTTACCTATGGTTGGCAACTTCCTTGAGGTGGAACTCCAAGTATCGCCTCGGACCCTGCTTTATGCAATGCTAGGAATTACCGCATTAACCCCTCTTTGTGGCCTCATACCGACAGTCGAAGCCAGCAAGGTTTCGCCTCTTGATGCTATCTATGACCGTTTAGGTTGGGGGTTAGGCAAAAGGCGCATAGACCTCAGACAAATCATAGTTTCCCTAGCCTTTGCTGCCGCCGTGGGCACCATGCTTCTGGTAAGCCAGATTGGTTTCGCCACCTTAGCAGGGATCGATGCCAACCTACGAGCAATAGGGAGTGACATGCTACTAATGGAAGAACCACCGGCTGGCTCGGTCTCGCCCATGCCTACTTTGTCTGAAGCGGACGATGCCCACCTCGTAGATAAAGAGCTGTTAATGCACGGTGAAACCGCTTGGATGGCAAATGCTAGGCTGCCTATCGGTATCTCTGCTGACAGCCTCTCCCGCGCTAATGTCCTAGCTGTGAAAAGAAACGTACTTAAGGTGCGTAATTACACGTTAGCCGACGGTGAATGGTTAAGCAGTGATAGGGAACTGGTGATTGGCAGCGAGCTAGCGCGCAACCTGTTCGGGAAGCAATCACCCCTTGGAAAGACTATCTTGCTAGGCAACGACTCCAACCCTTTCACTGTTGTCGGTGTGTTAGAACCGAGGCCGCGAC
>CALNBW010000465.1 GCA_937874815.1 uncultured Bacillota bacterium
GGCCGAGCCGTTACCTTAGCCACCGGAGTCATGACCCTGGTAATTCTAGTGTTTGGCGAGATCAGCCCCAAAACTATTGCCGCGCGCGATCCGCTGGGAGTATCCTACCGGGTGGCCAAACCGCTTAGCTTTCTGATGACCCTCCTGACCCCAGTTGTTTACGTGCTTACACTGTTGTCCAATCTGCTGGCTAAGCGGCAGGATGGCGAAGGCGGGCTAGCCGAGCAAGTCACTGAAGCTGAAATTCGCACCTTAGTTAACGTGGGTGAAGAACAAGGCATTATTGAAGACGAAGAAAGCCGCATGATTTACAGCGTATTGGCCCTTACAGATACACCCGTGCGCAACGTAATGGTGCCGCGCACCGCCATAACAGCGGTCGAAGTTACGGCAACTCACGATGAACTGATAGAGCTCATTCGAGGTGACCGTTATTCCCGCTTACCCGTTTATGAAGAGGATATCGATAATATCATCGGCCTACTTCATGCCAAGGATATTTGCTCCCTGACTGAGGCAGAAAAAGCGGCTTTCGATTTGCGAACACTGCTGCGTCCCACTATCTTTGTCGTTTCCACTAAAAAAAGCGGCCTGGTTTTGCGCGAGCTACAAAAGCATCGCGTTTATATGGCTATCATCATTGATGAATATGGCGGCACAGCCGGTTTGGTAACAATTGAAGATTTAATTGAAGAGATTGTGGGGGAAATTGTAGATGAGTACGACGACGAGGAGGACCCGCCTGTTGAAGTGCTCGACGCCAATACATCTTTTTTTGATGCACGCCTGACAGTGAAAGAGGTTAACGAGCAGCTAAACATCACCTTGCCGACAGATCGGGCCCTGACAATTGGCGGCCTAGTATACGATTTGCTGGGGCGCATTCCTCGCACAGGAGAAACGGTCAGCTATGGGCGCATTGCTCTCACTGTCGATAAGCTGGACCGACGCACTATAGAAAGAGTAAAAGTGACTGTAAAACAGTGATGTAATAATAACCATTTTGCTTCGTAAACAGCGATTTGGCATGGTCAGCCAGAAGCACAAAAGGCTGCAAGCGATGATGCTTGTAGCCTTTTGCAACAGGCGAAACCGTCACCTGTAATTACTTACCGCAGTGCTCACCAAACACTGACAGTATTCGCAGCCAATCTTGGTGAAATACTTTAGGTAGTAACGATAAAGGAGGTGACGCAGATGGCACTAGGTTCTTCTTCAAGCAACGTCCCTGTAGTTCCCAACGCTAAGAAAGCCCTCGACCAGTTCAAGTATGAGGTAGCTAACGAGTTGGGTATCCAGGTTCCTGCCGACGGTTATTGGGGCACCATGACCACTCGTGACACCGGTGCAATCGGTGGTAACATGGTACGTAAGATGATTGCCATGGCTGAGCAGTCATTGGCTGGCCACGGCGGTCAGCAGCAGTAGTCCATCATCGTTTCGCCTACGGAGCGGACCATTTGGTCCGCTCATTTTCTTGTTCCCACAATTTATTCAAAATATGCAGCCGTTGCCATGGTGAGCTGCAATTGTTTTTGCGTACCGTCTACCCTCCTCCTTGTAACCCCTGCCAGCTCTAGCGAATAACTTACTTAAAGCTAGAAAGCTGCACGAAATGGGAGGAGTGAAACGCTTTGTCTGTTCAGAAACCGCGTCTGGCCTGGCAAGATACGTTGGCCGGCTTTCCTTTGCCTGGGCACTGTGGCAAGCCACGCCAGAACGGATGCACTATGTTACTAGACAAAAGTTTAGGACTGCGCGAAACCCGGGATCTGTTGGAGTTGGCTTGTGATTACATAGACATCATCAAGCTCACTTTTGGGACGTCGGCTCTTTATCCGGAGCCACTACTGCGCGACAAAATCAGGCTGATTCGTTTTTACGGGGTAGATGTTTTCCCCGGCGGCACCCTGTTTGAAATCGCTATCTGGCAAAACAGGTTGGAAGCCTTTTTACAAAATGCTGCTGAGCTCGGTTTTACAGGCATCGAAATCTCCGATGGCACCATTCCCCTCAGCACCCAGGATCGGCGCCGCGCCATTCAAAGTGCCAAAACCCAGGGCTTCAAGGTAGTAACAGAGGTGGGCAAGAAAAACGGCGCGCCAATCCCCACCCTGCGCATGCAACAAATTATTGCTGACGATCTGGAACATGGGGCCGATAGGGTGATTATTGAGGGGCGAGAGTCGGGTAAAGGCGTGGGCATCTTTGACAAGGAAGGCAAGATTAAGGAGGACGAGATGGAGGCGCTGGTTCATGGTCTTCCCGCTCTTGAGCCCTATCTGATGTGGGAGGCACCTTTGAAAAGCCAGCAGGCCAGCCTGATTAAACGTTTCGGGCCAAACGTGAACTTGGGCAACATCGCCCCCGAAGAATCCCTTTCGCTAGAGGCGCTGCGCTGCGGCCTGCGGGGAGATACGTTGGAACTCTGCCTGGACCGTATGACAACTGCACGCCAGAGAGCAAGTGGTGGGGAGGTGAGTAGTGGTGGGAACCCTAGCACGAATCTCTAAGGACTGGTGGGCAGTCATTCTTGCCTCTCTGCTTCTGCTGGGCGTGAAGCTAGGTCTCGTCACTACGGTGCCATGGTAAGAAACTTAACTAAGTACATACCGGGTATCTGCTTGATGTTTGTTGTGGGCTATGCGGGCAAGATTGTAGCCAACTACGTGCCTCATAGTGAATATGTGCTTTTCGCTATCGCCATTGGCATGGTGGTGCGCAATGCCTTTGCTTTACCTAAGTTTTTCACGCCCGGCATAGCCAGCTATGACCTGTGGATGAAAACCGGGGTAGCCCTGCTGGGCGCGCGGCTGGCGCTGCAGGAAGTGCTATCTATCGGGGCTAGCGGGATTGTGCTTGTTATCATCGAAATTACCGTGGCCATACTTACTGCCACCTACTTAGGGCGGGTATGCGGACTTAAGGAGAAGCTAGCTAGCCTGATTGGCGTAGGAGTTGGGGTATGCGGTGTGTCCGCCATCATTGGCACAACTAGCGCTATTGAAGCGGAAGAAGATGACGCCACCTATGCCATCGCCACTATCCTGCTTTTCGGTGCCATCATGCTCTTCCTCTACCCCGCCCTCGGCCGCTGGCTAGGCATGTCTGATACGGCCTTTGGTTATTGGACGGGGTTGTCTATAGATAACACTGCGGAAGCGGTGGCGACTGGCTTTGCGTTTTCTGAAGGGGCTGGCAATATCGCCACAGTGGTAAAGCTTTCCCGCAACGCGCTTATGGGAGTCGTAGTGCTAATTTTGGCCCTCCAATATGCACGCAAAGGCATCACCAGCCACGTTAAAAACAAAGCTGCCTTCCTGTGGAGTCGGCTACCGAAATTCCTCATCGGTTTTCTGGCCTTCTCCCTCTTAGCAACGATTGGCTTCATTACTCCGGGCCAGGCCAAAATACTAAACAACGCCAGCAAGTGGCTGTTTATGCTCACTTTTGCCGGCGTTGGACTCTCCACCGATTTTAAGCGCATGAAAGCAGGGATTAGGCCCTTCTTGGTGGGCTTCGGTGTTGAGGCGGTGGTCTCCGTGGTCACCTTTGCTCTAGTCTACTACGTGATCAGATAACTAGGGGGGCGAAAACCGCACACTGGTGGCATGCGTAGGGGCCAGATCCTATCTGGCCC
>CALNBW010000466.1 GCA_937874815.1 uncultured Bacillota bacterium
TTACGTGCTGGGGACTCATCAAAATCTGTGCCAGAGGAAGCCATTGATCATCCTCATGAGTAGGCAGCTTAAGCCCAAACTGCAGCGAAAAATCATACATACTGACTGCACACTCCACGTAATTGGAGTAACCGCTGTTTAGGTTATCCATTTTCATCCCTCCATAAACCTATTTTTTCATATATTCGACACCTTTCCTAGGAATCCTTCCTGCTGCGATACAGAATTAGTAAACTAGCCCCGTGAGTCTCTTTTAGCGGGCCGGCCTACTACACCGGCCGAATGCAACCGTGGCGGGTTGGCGTGAACAAGCATTTCTCCTGCCTGCATTGCTTATTCCGGTGGGAGAATTGGCAAGTGATCTGAACCGGTAGTTCCATAACGGGATTGAACTGCTCTTTTACAAATTCAGCTGCCTGGAAGATTGCCAAGTAGGTGTTGCGCTTGCAGATTGCTGATAAAGGTCGTGGTCCTACTCGCGCGCGTGTGGCCTGATAATGTAGGCAAGCGCTGACTCTATTTTATCGTAAAAAACGGCTCCTGGCATGCTTTTGCCCAGAGCCGTGGAATTACTGGAATTACTGTAAGTATCTCAGGGTATCGCTTGTTGCCAAGCCAGGTTGCAGGGCAACGTTTAGTCCACCAGCGATGACCTTACTTAGCTGACGAATCTGTTCGTCGCACTCTTTAGGGGCGACTACTAAGTTGCCCCAGAAGGGACTCAGCACCTCATGCACTAGCTGCCCCTGCTCCTCTAGTGAGGAATTGCGCCATAGGCCCCCCACATTTGCTTGAGCGCCGGCGGCCTCGCGCACGCTTTCAGTCAGCTTCTGCATAGCATCAAGTACAATGGTGTTGGCATAGACAACAGATGGTGTTCCTATGGCAATGACGGGCACGCCGAGGGTTTCCCGATTAAGGGCATGGCGCTTGTTGCCCACACCAGAGCCGGGGCTGATACCGGTATCCGCTATCTGAATAGTGGTGCCCAGTCTATCTATGCTCCGGGCAGCCAGGGCATCCACAGCGATAATAGCATTTGGCTGCACTTTCTGCACTACGCCAGAGATAACGTCGCCGGTTTCAATTCCGGTAATGCCGAGCACGCCGGGGGCGATAGCACAGACAGAGCGCATGCCGTCATCGACATGTTCGGGTGCATACTCAAAGAGGTGGCGGGTAACAAGCAGCTCCTCGATCACTAGCGGGCCCAAGGAATCGGGAGTAACATGCCAGTTGCCAAGGCCGACTACCAGAGTTGCACCCGATTTGTCTTGCTGCGGCAGCAGGGAGGCCACTTCGCGGGCCAGCACCTGGCTTACTTGCTCCCGCAGTTCTACGTCATGTTCGCGCAGTCCAGGGGCTTCGATGGTAATATAGTTACCTGGGGGTTTTCCCATGCGGGCGGCACCGCGAGCATCGAGTACCTGCACTCGTGAAACGGTGCCGCCCGGGAAATCCTCGGTTTCGACATGTACCCCTTGCCGGTCCCAATCGGTCTTAACGGCAGCTGCGTGAGCCTCTAGGGCTAAGTCGGTATGCACCGAAGCATACTGCCGCAACACCTCGCTACTCGGTTTCACTAGCGAATTTCAGTAGGCACTATGGCATCAATGAGGCCAATGACAAAGGATGCGAGCAGGGCACCAATTACACCGACCTTAAAACCGGGCACCAACATGCCAGTGATGTAAATGACGACAGCGGCTGTAAAAAAGCCAACCCAGCCCCGACTACGAGGTGAAATGCGATCACCCAGTAGCGCTTCAGCCAACCAGCCCAATGCAGCGATTACTAAGGCAGTGATTAATGCCGTGGTAAAGTTGGCCACTTGTACGCCTGGGAGCAGAAAACCGATAAACATAATGACTAACGCGGACACTACAAAACGAATAATTGCTCCAAGCATCTTGCTACCTCCTCGGTTTTTTGTTAAAATTTGATGGACAATTTTAGTCTGTCCGCTCAGTTCCTGCTATATTCCCGACGTAGCAGAGAGCTTGGCCGTTGTCTGGTTGCATAAGCATCGCTTGCCATGATAGAATGGCCAAGGAGGTGAGTCTTTTGGCTAACAGTAGATCTGCCGAAAAGCGAATTAAAATCGCAGCTAAGCGCTCTCAGCGTAATCGTCACGTTAAATCGACGGTTCGTTCTGCTGTGCGCGGTTTTCATCGGGCCGTAGAAAATGGTGATAACGCCGAGCAACAGTTGCGTTTGGCAATTTGCCGCATAGATCGGGCTGTGAGTAAGGGTGTTATGCATCGCAACACTGCAGCTCGTAAGAAATCTCGTTTAACAAAGCAGTTAAACAAAGTAGCCGCCCAATAGCAAGATAAGAGGGCACCTGCACATAACTTAGCACGAACGGCCCCAGGTTAGTTTCCTGGGGCTTTTTGGCGTGCACTGATATTACCACCCTGGCGCGAAATATCGTCCGCGCTCGCATAAACATTATGGCCCCTAGGACAGAATAACTGGTGAAGTTTGGGAGGGTTGTAAATGCGGAACGTAGCCAATCGGCATAAATGGTGGTTAGGAGCAATGCTCATGGTAGGATTGATTTATGTTCTAGCAAAGCAGAGCCCCTGGACGAGAAACCCTGCCGCTAGCCTTGACGATCCCCGCGAACATTTATCATCACCGGACATCACCTATCATGCAGAACCTGATTTGGGCCAGGACGCAATGGACGAAAGCAATTTCCCCATTGACACTGAAGCGACCAATGAGCAACCATTCCGCGCGCGGCCTGCCCGCTGGGGACACCAGGATGTCATGCCTGATATTATCCAAGCGCCGACAGGAGTTCCCTTAGTGCCGCAAGAGAAAGTGGTCAAAGTCACAGCGGCCGAAGCCCAATTGACTTTGCAGATGTTTCTCGGCAAACTAACTTGGCAAGAAAAAATGATGGTCCTCAAGCTGCTAACCAAGTTTTCTCCAAGCGAGATGCTGGAGGTATTTCAATTATATAAGCAAGGCAGTCGCCAGGCTTATCGTAATTTGGACGCCATTGTAATGGCCAAAGTGTCGGAGGCGGATTTTGAGAAACTGCGGGCCTTGGTGAACAAATATCGGTAGGACAGGGGGACGGAGTTTTCGCCTGCAAATATTTTACAGGGACGGGAGGACGACTGATAAAGGTCGTGGTCCTGCTCGCCCCTATTGTACTTGTCTGAGTGAAAGCAGAAGCTGATTTAGGGCGCTTTCTCCCCTCAAGGCACCGGTCTTAATGTTTTCGTCGGCCTGAAGGCAAGCTAGCATGGCCGTTTGCAGCTTGGGAGCCGTCCAGCTTCTCGCCTGTTGCACGCACTTACCAGCAGGGAAAGGGTGAATGCCAAGTTGCCCAGCAGCTTGCTGCTGGCTGAGGCCTTCGTCGAGGGCATGGCGAGCAATCAGTAGCAGGCGCAGTTGCCTAGCGATCATGGAAATGAGGTAAACGGGTTCGCTGCCTTCTGCCAACAAATCTGCTAACAAGGCCCAAGCCTGGTTCAGGTTTTGGAGCCCGATGGCATCAACAAAGTCAAAAATATTAGTCTCGGCATCATTGCGCACTAGGAGTTCCAGGTCGGCTTGGCTGAGGGGTTGCCCCGCGGCATAGCTGACCATTTTCTCTACTTCCAGGCGCAATAGCTCTAGATCCGCGCCACAGCGGGCAACGACAAAGCGGCCAGTGCCCCCAGGGAAGCTGACCTGGCCGCGACGCAGGTGATCCTCCACCCAGGAACTGGCCTCGGCGCTGGTTAAGGCGGGAAACTCGTAGCTGGCTGTTCTTTCTACGAGATGTTTGAAGGCGCGCAGCCGCTTATCGACATCGGCCGCGAGCAGAATAGCGCATGTATAGGGAGGCCAATTATCTAGTAGCGCCTCCCATTGCTCATAAACAGCCCCTTTCTTGGGCTTAACAAAAGCCGGCTGGTCAATGACGACGAGCCGCTTAGCTCCAAACATAGGCGGAGTCTCAACAGCCTGCACCATCTCTGTCTCCTGCGCTTTTTGCCCATCGAGCTGCACAAAGTTAAGCTCCTCCATACCAGGAGCAATCAAAGCCTCCCGTAAAACACCAACGACATATTGGGCCAATACTTGCTCGGGGCCATAGAAGAAATAGAGGGGCGCTATGTGGCCATTTTTAACCTCGCGCACTAGGTTCTTATAATTATCTAAAGCTCTGGCCATTGATTCATCCCCCTTTTATCTATAGTAACATATGAAAGCGGGTTTTGTAGGTTGTAGGTGCGTTTTGTGGGTCGTGGGCGATTGCAAATCGCCCCTACAGGCCCTACGGTTGTAGGAAGGGGATAATGCGGTGGCCGTGATGGTTATTGAGTATGGTAATAGCCCCATGCTGATCGGTGCGCCAGATCTGCTGGCCATAGCGGGCTAGGCGCCCGAGGGTGGCTGGCGCGGGGTGGCCATAGAGGTTCCGTCCCGTGGAGATAATGGCATGCTGGGGGCGCAATACACGTAGGAACGCTTCACTGCTACTGTTCGCGCTGCCATGATGGGGCACGAGTAACACATCTGGCTGCAGGGGCAAATACTGCAGCAAATCCGCCTCGCGCGCCCCGATATCTCCTGGCACTAAAACGCTTAGATTGGGCCATTCTAAGGCCAGCACCAGGGAATCTTCATTCTCATCTTCAGCGGGGCCTGGTAGTGGATTAAGGGCAGCCACCTGTAGTGCCCCATGCAGCTGGGTATCGCCCAAGGTCCAATGGTGAATCTGCACATCGTAGTCCTGCAGAATCGTAGTCAGCTCGGCATAAGCTGGGGTCTGCGCACTGGTGGCCGGTACATAAAGGGCGCTCACTGGAAAAGCAGCCAAGACATCGCTTAGCCCGACAATATGATCGTCATGTAAATGCGATAGGTAGATGGCGTCGATTTTCCAGGTGCCTCGATAACGCAGGTAGGGGACGATAACCTGTCGCCCAACTGCATCATTTCCTCCCCCGACATCGAAAAGGATAGCATCACCGCCAGGAAGATGCAACGCGCTGGCAGAGCCCTGCCCTACGCTTAGAACACAGAAATCGTAGGTATTACTGACCAAACGCTCTAGCGGTTGCCACATGAATAGTAAGGCGCAGCTAATAACAAGCGCCGTTGCCACATAAGGGCGCCAATGATTGCGTTGTGAAAACAAAAGCACCAAAAGGACAATATACGCGAGCAATAGCACTAGCGGCGGCGCGCCAGGGCTAAAGCTAGCGAGTGGCCAGCTGGCGAACCAGTCAACTAAACGCAGCAGAGTCGAGTAGAAGAAATCCAGGAAAGGCAGCATTAGTCCACCTATTGCCGGTAGCAAAAGGTAAAGAAGGCCCGTGATTAACGCTGCTGGCAGTAGCGGGGTGAGGATGATATTGAATATAAGGCTCAGGGGCGTTAGTAAGTAAAAATGATGCAGCACAAGAGGCAACGTAGCCAACTGGGCCGCCAAACTGGCACTGATAAGCCAATCAAGTTTCCAGGGCAGAAGCGGTAAACGTTCTCTTATTAAAGGCGAGAGCGCTAATATGCCGATGGTAGCCGCAAATGACAGCTGCCAGCCAGCATCCCAGAGGAAGTTCGGATTATACAGCAGTAAGAGGATGGCAGCCGCAGCAATAGCGCTGGGCCAATCGCGCATACGGCGGGTAGCCACTGCTAACATGCCTATGAGCGCCATGATAATGGCTCGCCAGACTGCTGGCTTAGGCCCTAAAACATAACCGTAGAGCAACAAGCAAATTGCGGCAATCAGGTTTGCCTGATTAATGGATAGACGACATAGCTTAAGTAATCCCAAAAGGGCCAGCAGAACTAAACCAATATGAAAGCCGGAAATGGAGAGCACATGGGCTAACCCAGTTTGCCGCCAGCTTTCGGCCCAAGTCCCCGGCTTAGTGCCGAGGGTTAGAGTGCCTAGTAGCTCCCCACTAGCACCAGTTAGCCGGGCAGCACGAGCCAATAACCAATCGCGCAAGGGCCAGGGTTTGCGAGCAGCCAAGGTATGCTCTAGGGTGTTTACGTCATTGATAAAGCCACTAGCCAATATGCCTTGCCGATTTAAGTAAGCAGCGTAGTTGAATTCGCCTGGGTTCAAAGGCTGGCTCGGCGCGCGCCAGTTAATCTGCCCGCTTAGTTGATCACCGGGGGCTAAGATATTGGCTTGGGTGAGAGTTAGCCGTGCCTTGACTGGGTTCCACCAGGGTAAGGGCTGCCCGGCCAAGCTCAGCACTTGCACTGTGAGCTGGGTTGAATTAGCCGTAGCCTCGGCAGTGATAATGCGCACATCGGCCTGATACGATTCGTAGGCACCAGGCCAAACTGGGGTGCGCAACTGCAGCCAAAGGAGCCCACAGACTGCTGCGATCAGTGCCAGTAAAAGCGGTTTGGGGCGCTGTTGCCATAGTAAACAGGCAATGCACAGAGAAGCCAGCAAGGCAAAGGCCCATAAGCCTTGCCAAGCGGCCAAGATAATCCCGGCACCAAAGCCAATTGCGATGACTACCAAGGGGCGATGCATGGCAAACACCTCGCGCTTGCCTGGGAGCGTGGCGGGCGGGCGCTCTAGTATAAAGCATAAATTAGCCACGCTCATCTCCAGGCTTATTACCTGATAGATTCAGCGTGGCTTGAAGGAAGTCCTGCTACGCAGGGGGGCCCGCGCTGATTTCATCAGCTGCGGGCAGGGTGGGCCAGGGGGACGCACATCAAGGTCCACCTTCGGTAGACCAGATGTGCCGTCCCCCTGGCCCACGATTGGCATCCCTATTGGCCAAGAGACATGGCTTGTTTGGGTAGATCTGTTGACTCCAGGCGCACGATCTGCAATTCTTCTCCCGTCTGGGCATCGACGTAGACCAAGAAGGTATCGCTGCCCCGTTTTACCGGGAACTCATACACTAAAGTCTCTTCTGCCCGGGCGTTGAAGATGACAGCAAGCTGGGCGGGGCCGATCAACTCCAGCCCTTTAGCCAAAGCCTCGTGGGCTTCTTGCCTGTCTATTTTGGGGCTAGCCAACTTTCGTTCCCGATGCCATGCTGTATAACCATTACCTTCGAAACCAATAATACTGCCGTCGTCTCTAGCCACACGCACACGCAGCAAATCGGGGTAAATCAACACGCCATCCTGTTCAAAGACATAAGCGAAAAGCATGGCCCCTTGATATTCGTGTTGGCCCACTAGGCGCATGTTCTTAAAACCACGGCGCCGCAAGAAATTGGCGGCTTGCTGTTCCAGCGCCTCGGCAGGCAAAGCACCCGTGGCACCGGGCTGGCGGCTATCAAGCATCCACAGCACTCGCCCCAGGTTTTCTGTTACAGCTATGTTGATGCGCCGAGTGTTATCCGGTTGGCTGGCTGCGACGAAGTTATAGACGGGTATGGTACCGCCGGTTAGTTCTGCCGATTCTACTTTGTAGGCAGATTCGTTACCCGGGGCTAGGAACCACAGAGCATGAGCTGCCGCCTCCTGCTCCGTCACCTTCTCGCCTACAAGCCGGGGCGTCGGGGTTAAAACGCCAATGCGCTGGTCAAATTGAACTTCGGGATACTCCTGCACTTGTTTGTTAACTAAGCTCAGCCCGTTAATTACGGTGTTGTCGCGCACTTGGTTTTGATTGCGTGCCTTGGCAATGACAAACTCCACATCGGTCCAACGCAGATTGCTAGTGAGCACTGTCTGTTGTAGCGCTGCTAATTCACCTGCCAGTTTGGCCGCGCCCTGCTGGATGTTATCGACCTGTGCCCTATCAGCAGGGCTCAGCCCCGTGCCCCGTTTTACCAATCCGAAAACCTGGTCGCCAACGGAGGCAAGATAGGCTTCCGTATTTTCCAAGGGCACCAGCCCCAGAGGGAGTTGGCCCACCTTTTCCTGAGCAGCATAGAGCTGTCGCCAAACTGTAGCCAGCTTCTCCGTCTCTTGCTCCGCCGTACCGGCAGCACTCAGTTTCGCTAGTTCGTTTTCTACCGTCTGAATATGCCACACCAATTCATGAAAGGCCCGCTGATAGTTGTTCTCGAGCCTAACAGCAAAACTCTTGTGCAGCCGTAGCTGGCTGACGCCCCACCAAATGCTAACACCTAGCGCCAGCACAAGTACCAGGGCTATCCAGCGTAACCCCCGGGGGGTGATGCGCATACCTGTTGCCTCCTTTCTTTGCTGACCGCTCTAGCGTAAGAAGCGATGACTGCCGATGGTCATGATGTAAGGTCGGGACCAGATCCAAGGGGATGAAGCGGTTGCCGGGTTGAAGTGGCTCCTCCTGTGGGATCCCAGCCATCAAGCGCCAACTGCGCCGCCCGGTAGGCCTCGTCATTGGGGGCCAGATAGAACTGCCCATCGGCTACTGCCGTAAAAGCTAGTGGTTCAAAGATAACCCCAGCAACGGTGTTTGGGAATAGCGGGCTGCGCACCCGATTTAAGACTACAGCAGCCACGGCTACTTGTCCCTCAAAGGGTTCTCCCCGTGCCTCGCTATAAACGGCTTTGGCCAATAAGTGGAGGTCATTAGCATTGACCGTACCGGGGGACTGGGTTGCTGGTGTCTTATTCACTGGGCTTGTAGCCGCTACATTCGCCTTCGGGGTAAATCCCAAAGCCCTGAAAGTGGCATCGTCTACGTTGCCAGTTACAGCTAAGCCATTACGTCGCTGAAACAGCTGCACTGCCGCAAAAGTGTCGGCACCATATACGCCATCAGCTCCGCCGCTGAGGTAGCCCCAGTTGATCAGCTTGACCTGCACCAAACGCACATCTTCTCCACTGTTACCCCAATATAGATTACGTTCGCCAACTGCTTCAGTTGGTACGGCAATTAGCATGGCTAGAAGAAAGACCATAGCCAAGGCAATGCTCCTCTTAAGCATAACCATCCTCCTTAATACTTCCCTTTTATTCTCTCCGCTCTGGGCAAGGAGCTATGCGCTGGAGGGGGAAAAAAGGGAAAGCAAGGGGTGCGAGACAAAATACGGCTGACCCAGGGCATTCCCGTGAAACACCCTGGGCCGGCAGTTACTATTCTTGTTTTTCCCGCTGATAGATATCGCACTCCCCACCTTGCCAATGGATGCAGAAATCGCAACGCCTATCTCCTTCGCCACCTACGGCATAGGTCATTTGCCCTCCTGACTCATAAAGGGTGCTAAACTCGCTGCATTCTTCCGCGATGGCTTTAAGCTCAGCTGGGGTTGCTGCCTGTACTTCTGACATAAAAAACACCTCCTCGTCGGGGTTAGTATAACCCGATGAGGAGGCCGGCATAAGAAGCTAATAGCTAGAGGTTGATATTAGCAACAGGAAATCAGACTGTTATAAGGTGTTTCAGTTTATCAAAGGTTTTAGGCCCGATACCAGAGACTTTGGTCAAGTCTTCAGTGCGGGCAAAAGCACCGTTTTGCTGGCGGTAATCAATAATGGCCTGCGCCTTAACTGGGCCTATGCCCGGCAATGTTTCCAGTTCTGCCGCGGAAGCCGTATTTATATTGATGAGCCCAGTAGTTTGCGCAGCCTGAAACGGGTTAGTATTGCTGTCTGTTCCTAAGGCAGGCATCGCTTGCGCCACATGGACTTGCTCACCGTCGAAAACCGGTTTGGCCAGATTAAGCCCCTGCAAAAGGGCCTCGGGCAAGGTTCCACCGGCCATGGCCAAGGCATCGTCAATACGAGCGCCCTTAGCTAAAGTATAGACACCCGGGCTGGCAACAGCGCCCGTTACGTGCACCTGCAATGAAGCTTGGTCAACGGGCTGCCATGCCGCTAACAGCTGCCGGTTCTCTCGCAGGAGCCAGACATTTACACCCAGCGATAAAAGCAGCACAACACAACAAATGACTAGAGATAACCGCTGTTTCATCTATCTCACCTCGTCATTCTAATTATGCGTCTTGGCCACCTTTTCCTGCCTAGCTGGCAGCTGAACATAAAAAACAGAGCCTACGCCAACCTTGCTTTCTACCCATACTTGGCCACCATGTAACTCCACGATGTGTTTGACGATGGAAAGGCCCAGGCCGGTCCCGCCATGTTGGCGACTCCGGGCCTTATCAGTCCGATAGAACCGCTCGAAAATGCGCCCCAGATGCTCTGGCTCAATACCCACGCCGGTATCACGCACTGCAATCTGGAAACCGTTCTTTTCATACTGAAGGTTCACCCGGATTTCTCCCCCAGGCGCAGTATACTTGATAGCGTTACCAATCAGGTTATCTACAGCCTGACTGAGCCGATATTGATCGCCTAAAGTAATGGCTGATTGCACCCCGATTACTAGTTTCAGCTCAATCTGTTTATCTGCTGCCTGCTGCGCATCTCGCTCTACCACATCTTTTAGAATCTCCACAAGATCCACCGGCTGCGTTTCGATGGCGTTAGGGTCAAGCTCCAGATAAGATAAATCCAATAAATCATTCACTAGCCGCATTAAACGCCAGGATTCCCGGTAGATTATCTCTACAAAGCGACGCCCATTAGGATCCGAAACTAGCCCCTCATCCAGTATGGTCTCAGCAAAACCATGAATTGATGTTACCGGGGTTTTTAGTTCATGGGACACATTAGCCACTAGATCTGCCCGAATGCTCGCTAAGCGACTGGCTTCGCTTATGTCGTAGAATACGGCAACAGAGCGCTCGCTGGCTGCTATAGGCACCACATGTAGCTCAATCACCCGTTGTGCCGGTATAGAAATAGTTACTGTTTTCTCATAGGGTTGTTGCCCAGATAGAGCCTCGTTTAGCGCTAGGCACAAGTTCGGATCGGTCGTCAAGCGACTGAAATGATCTGGCACATCTTCCACTGGGTCAAAACCGAGCACTTGCCCCGCCCTGGGGTTTGACAGAAAGACGGTTCCCTTAGCGTCAAGCAAGAAGATACCACTCACTGTATTTTGGATTACGGTCTCAAACTGGGCCTTGGAAGCGACAATCTCTTGGTAACGTTGCTGATTTGTGTCTGCTAGGCGGTTAAAGCTGTCGACTAAGATACCCAGCTCGTCCTGCCGATTAACCACCACGTGTTGGCTTAAGTCACCTGCTGCGATGCGCTGCGCCGCTTGCGTCATTTGCTCGATAGGACGAGTCAAATCTCTCGCTAACCAAATGGCTACCCAAATAGCGAGAAACGCTACCAGCAAGAAGGAGGAGCCAACCGTCAGCCAGTGCGTGGCTGAAGCCTCTTGCACCTGTACTAGGGGTAAGGCCAAACGGACAACGGTGCCCCCGTCGGGCAGGTCAGCAAGCACAGCTACATATATGGTGTTCTGCTGGGTAGCCTCACTCTGGCGTACATTCCAGCCCTCTCCCTGACTCAAAGCATTTATTACTTCCGGGCGGGCCTGGGCCTGGCTTAATGCGGGGTCATCAGCAGCCAAATCCGAATCCTGCAGCACTTCGCCCGCCGGGTCAAAAAGAGTAATGCGGACTTCGCCGGCTGCCGCTAGCTGCTCCAACAACTGACCCTGATCAGTGGCCTGTGAACTGAGGGCCAGAGCGACTTGTCGCGCTTGCGCCAAAAGCTGAGTACGCGTGGCACGCAAAAAGCGAGAGCTAATCTGCGTTGATAGTAACAGGCCCTGCAGCAGCGCACTACCGAGCAGCAGGCAGGTCAGTATGACTGTCAGGCGGGCGCGGATACTGCTTTGCACTTCTTGTCACTCCTTCAGCTTGTAGCCAAATCCGCGCGCGGTATGCACTAGATCACTCGCTTTCCCCAGCTTCTCACGCAAATGGCTAACATGGACATCGACCGTGCGCTGGTCGCCGAAGAAGTCTTCTCCCCACACCTCGGAGAGTAACTCCTCCCGGCTGAATACCTGGCCCGGGTTCATAGCCAGTATGCGCAACAATTGGTATTCCATTGGCGTTAAGTTAAGCGTCTCCCCTTCTAGGGTAACCTGGTGGCTGCGGAAATCAATGGTGACCGGCCCAATAGTCATTTGTTCAACTTCAGATGGTCGACTAACGCGCCGCAAGATCGCCTTTACCCGGGCCACCAACTCGCGCGGACTGAAGGGCTTGGTTACATAGTCGTCCGCGCCTAATTCCAAGCCGAGGACCCGGTCAAACTCGGCGTCTTTTGCCGTAAGAAAAAGAATAGGCACGTCGCTAGCCTGCCGTAGCCGACGACAGACCTCCCAGCCGTCAATACCTGGCAGCATGATATCCAGCAAAACCAGATGCGGCTCTTCCTGCAAAGCCAGGGCCAAGCCCGATTCGCCATCAAAAGCCGTGAGCACTGCGTAACCCGCCTGCTTGAGATTATAGGCTATCAACTCGGAAATGGATTCATCATCTTCCACGATCAATATCTTTTCTGGCACCAGCTTTCCACCCTCTCCTAAGTCTTGTCTCTTATAGTATAACAATATTGCTGCGAAGAGAAAGCCAGGAAAGGGGAGACTGTCAATCAGGGCCATGATCCTACCCGCGAGCACGCAAAAAAGGGCTGCGGGGTGTTGCTTAGAGCACAGGAGCAAGCCCCTATTGTGCTTACAGCAAACACCCCGCAGCCCTCCGGCTGTGTTACAGCAGCCCTTCTAAGTAGTCACTATAACAGGCCGAGCCAGTTACCGAGAAGCGTCTCTAAAGAACCGAGCAGTAGGGAAATACGGCTCATGACCACGCTACCGAAAGATACACCAAAGGTAATCATCATGATCCATCTACCTACGCTAGCGCCATGCTTGACGACGCCTTTGTGTTCCATGGAGAAGAAGAAATATAACAAGATCGAGAGCACACCGAAGACCATGATCACGTTATCGACACTGTTCAGCGGCAATAACGTGGCTTTGACCTGTGCGAGTAGCTGCGAGTTGACAACACCGTAAATGGCTAAACCGGACCCGACGCCAACTAAGAATGACATGGGCCACCGGCTAAGCCAAGCAAATCCTTTAATGAAACGGGCGTATAGTAGAATGCCGAAGATTATTGGTATCAGTATGATGAGCTTGCCATCTTGGAAGAGCGGTGTGAAGGCCTTGTCTACGATGGACTTGACGTTGACACTGATGGCGTAACCAGCAGCCGCGCCCACATAGAGATGCTCGCACCAACGATATATGGGGTTCTCTTTGAAAATGAAGGAGAACATGGCAATGGTACCTAGCGCCCCGATCCACACCCAGATATCTGTAGAAATATTCATCCTCTCACCTCCTTATCTCGTAATGCCGGTTTTTTGCTCACTTGGCCCTCTTATCTAAGAAGTAGGCCACGTTGCCAACGATTATGAAAGCAATAATGAGCAAGTGACCCAGGGACTGGGCGTCCATCTTAGCAACAGAGGGACCCGGTTTACCCATGACGGTTTCGTATTCAGCAGCGCCGCGCATACCACCCAAGAGAGCCTTGACCTGCCCAGCGTTCACGAAAGGCATTGTCTGAGGAACACTAACGGTTACACAGGCTGCTAAGAAGTTGATGTCTAACGAGCCCTGCACTTGGCGCACCCACTCCTGGATACCAGGATTACCGGCGGAAAAGTCGATAACCGCGGCAAAGTCGCGCGTATCCTTAATCCCCTTCATGATGGATAGAGAGCTGGTGGCGTTATTATGGAAGTCCTTGGTGGCCTGGCCCATGACATCCTCGCCAAAACGCTTAATGGCTGATTCCCCACCGGGAATATAGCCGAGATTAGCGAAATGCACGCCATACTCGTAACCCTGCGCCTCGTAAACTTGAATCAGCTGCTCAGCTAACATGGGCCCTCCTTCCCAGAAGGCGATGAAAACCACGTTAACACCCTTATCCATCATGTGCTGCATAACGGCAGTAGCTTGCGGGTGGATGTCGGGGCCACCACTGGGATCGTAGTCCATCGAGAAAAGCACTTTTTCACCAGCTGGAATCGCGTCCATGATGTGAAAGAACTTCTCAGCCTGAGCGCCAGTGGAAATCGGAATACCGAAAGGTTTGATCATCGGTATTGCCGTTGCTAGAATGAGCAGGACATAGATGATCCGGCGGTCAATGTTCTGGAG
>CALNBW010000467.1 GCA_937874815.1 uncultured Bacillota bacterium
CAATCGTGCTTACAGCAAGCACCCCGCAGCCCCGCTATTTGCGACACGCCCTTTCTGCTTGCTTTACTAGCAGGCGTTAATTATTATCGGGGTAGTTGATTACAGCTGGGGGGAATGATGATGCCGGAGCAAGCAAAAAATCCAGTTAGAATTGTTGACTACGATCCTAATTGGCCAGTCGTCTTTTCGCGTCTGGCTGCAGTTATAAAACACCAACTCGGCCAGGCTGTGCAAAGTATAGAACATGTAGGCAGTACCTCCGTCCCTGGGTTGCCCGCTAAGCCCATCATTGATCTAGATGTCGTGATTGCCGAGGAGGCAGAGCTACCTCAGGTCTGCGCCCTGTTGGCTGAACTGGGTTATCAGCACCAGGGAAACCAAGGTATTGAAGGGCGGGAGGCCTTTAAGCGGGAAGATGAAACGGTCCCTTGGACCGAGCCACGCGCCGAATGGATGACTCATCATCTCTATGTTTGTCCAGCAAATAGCCGGGAACTGGCTCGGCATCTGGCCTTTCGTGATTATCTCCGCAGCCACCCGGATGCGCGCGCCGCCTATGGCGAGTTGAAGCAGCAGCTGGCCGAACAATATACCTATGACCGAGACGGCTATACCGAAGCAAAAACCGAGTTCATCTCAAAAATTCTACAATCAGTGCTGAATAAATAGGGGGCACAGTCTATGCGTTTGGCTTACGGAAATGGATTTCTAGAGTACGAATTACCACCGCAAACCTTTGTAGCTGAAGGCAAAGGTTTAAAACCGTTAGCGGACCCGGTGGCGGCAGTGCGCGAGGCAATGCGTAACCCGACAGCTAGCCCACCCTTACGAGAGCTAGTCAATGTTCAAAGCAAAATAGTTATCCTGGTCAGTGATTCCACCCGTCCTACCGGTGCCGACATTTTCATTCCGGCCCTGCTGCAAGAGTTGGAGACAGCCGGGGTGCCCGACGCCAATATCACCTTCATGGTGGGTACCGGTGCCCATGGAGTGCTAACGGCAGATGAGCTAGCGGCCGTATTACCGGATGGGCTGGGGCAGCGCTTCCAGGTGCAATCACATGATTGCTTTGCCAAGTCCCGGTTAGTGCACGTAGGCACCACAAGCCGCGGTAATGAGGTTTGGCTGAATCAGCTAGCTGTAGAAGCCGACCTGCGGATACTAACTGGGGCAGTATCCATTCACCCCTTTGCCGGATTTGGAGGCGGCCGTAAGGCCCTGTTCCCCGGGGTGGCGGGCTATGAGACCATCTGCTTTAACCATTCCTTGATGCTCAATCCTCGGGCAGCGCCTGGCGTGTTAGCGGGTAACCCAGTGCATGAAGATTTCATGGAAGGCATCGCTTTCACCGGGCCAAAGTTCCTGCTTAACAGCATCGTAGATGAGGCGGGAGCTATCGCTGCCATTGAGGCTGGCGACGTTAACCGGGCGCACCTGGCAGGAACACGTACAGTGCTGGAAAGCGCAGCCGTAACCGTACCAGGGCTTGCCGACACAGTGGTGGCTAGCGCTGGCGGCTTCCCTTATGATATTAACCTTTATCAGGCAGTGAAGGCGCTGCAGAACGCTGCCCGTATCGTGCGCCCAGGCGGCAAGATCATACTGATTGCTGAGTGTTCCCAAGGGGTAGGATCAGGCCAGTTTAGCGAATGGGCACCGAAGCAGCTCCCATCGCAGGTGTTGGCTCAGCAGCTTAAACAGCAATTTGTGCTGGGCAAGCATAAATGCTTCTTTGTTTCCGAAATACTGGAGAAGGGCACCGTTTATCTGCATTCCAACCTGGATGATGCTTTGGTAAAGAGTTTCGGTTTTGTCCCGCTGGCGGATCTGGCCAGCGTTCCTCTCCAGGGGCGAATCGTCGCGCTCCCCCATGCAACAGCTACCCTGCCCTTGCCACAAGGGTTGGCGGACTAGACTAACAGAGAGGCGAAAGCAATGCACGTAGTTCTGGTTGAACCAGAAATTCCGCAGAACACGGGTAACATCGCCCGCACTTGTGCGGCCACCGGTTGTCCCCTGCATCTTGTGGGCCCGTTAGGCTTTTCCATTGAAGACAAGTGGGTCAAACGGGCAGGGCTCGATTACTGGCACCTGGTTGATGTTCAGCAACACGCTAGCCTAGAGGAGCTTTGGGCCGCTTACCCCACTGGTACCTTTTGGTATTTGTCTACCAAAGCTAAGCATAACTATAGCGAGGTTGCTTACGGGGCAGATGATTTTCTGGTGTTTGGGAAGGAAACCAAAGGCTTGCCCGAGCCGTTGTTGGCTGCCCAGCAGCAACACGCCGTGCGCATTCCTATGCGCGCCGAAGCCAGATCCCTCAATTTGGCCAACTCAGTGGCGCTCGTACTCTACGAAGCCCTGCGGCAGCAGGGCTACCCTGGCCTGCGGTAGGACAGGGGGACGGAGTTTTCGCCTGCAATAAATTGGCAGGCGAAAACTCCGTCCCCCTGTCTCGGGTTATATTGGGCCCCGGTTGGCAATATTTATATAGGGTAGGGTTGTTCTAACCCAAATAAATTGCCTGGAGGGGCTCTGATGAGTCATATACATTTACCGGATGGGGTGTTACCTGTAGGTTGGTGGCTGCTGGCGTACATAGCAGCCTTTATTTGGCTAGCTGTAGCACTGCGCCAGGCCGAGGCGGAGAGGGTGCGGCGCAAGCTGCCTTTTTTGGCCGCCATGAGTGCCCTGATGCTGCTGACCATGGGCGTGCCCCTAGGGCCTTTACCGGTGCACCTCAATTTGGCCGTTTTGACGGGGATTGTTGTGGGCCCCTGGCTGGGGTTCGTTGCTGTGTTTGTCGTCAACATTATGCTCAGTTTCTTGGGGCATGGTGGCCTCACGGCGGTTGGTATCAATACTCTGCTCACTGGTTTGGAAGTGGTCTTGGGTTGGTGGTTTTATCATCGCCTGCTGCTGCCGTGGCGGCTTAATTGGCGTGCCATTACGGCCACCGGCCTGGCGCTGTTGCTGACCTCGGCACTGGCCTTAAGCGTGGTGGGCCTCAGCACAGGTATATTTGAGTTAGGGTGGCATGGGCCGGATGCTGATCACGATGTCGCCATAGAGCCAGCCACGGCTGGGGAGAACGAAATTATTGCTGCTCCTGTAGAATTCCTGGGCCTAAGTGGTATTACTGCCTTTGGCCTTATTCTCATATTGGGTTTAGCCGTTGAAGCACTGGCCACCTGGGGCATTATTGGGTATCTGCAAAAAGTAAAGCCCGAACTATTACTTGAAGACACTGGCACCTAGACGAACAGCGAAAGGGGGAGCAGCATGAGCTCAAGGCTCGCACGCATCGACCATTTAGCTGTTAGCCAGTGCAGTTTTTTACACGCCTTGCCAGCTAAGCCTAAACTAATTGCCACCTTAATACTGCTAGCAGGTATTGTAGCTACGAACAACCTGAGGCAGGGTATGATGCTGTCTTGTCTTTTGCTAGGGCTGCTATTCTTTTCCCGCCTGCCCCTATGGTTGTTTGGCATAGCCTTCTATCCCGCATTTTTTAGTTTGCCGTTTGCTTTGGTTAAATTATCTGTGTCGCCTGCCGCAGCGACTGCTGTTATCTGTAAAGCAGTGTCTGCGGCTCTATTGCTTACTCTACTGTTAGCAAGCACGCCTTTCCCGCAGCTGTTCGGGGCTGGGGCCAAGTTGCTACCCAACCTCGTTACGGATGCGCTTTTCTTTTCCTATCGGCTCTTTTTCATTATTTTAGAATCCCTGGAGAGGTTACTGCTTTCCCTGCGGCAAAGAGGTGCCTTTGCCCGCAGCAATTTTGCTTGGAGCAACTGGGTTACGCTGCATGCGCTGGGCTATCTTATGGTCAATACTTTGGCGGTCAGCCAGCGCCTAGATCAGAATTACCGGCTGCGGGGTTACCAAACCAGTGTATATCTAGGCGCTACTAGCGCGGCCTGGCGAGTAGCCGACTTGGCGTTGGTGGCAGCGCTTCTAGTCGTGGTGGGAGGAGTGTTGCGGTTTGGCTAACCTAGTAGTGGAGCTCAAGGGGCTCTCTTATACTTATCCAGACCAGACGGTGGTCAAAGCCGAGGGCATCCCTTTCTTGGTGCAACCTAACCAGAAAGTGGCGCTGGTCGGAGCCACGGGCACCGGCAAGACTACCTTGCTACAGCATATTTTAGGCCTATTGCGCCCTGCCAGCGGGCAGGTGCGAGTGTTGGGGCGAGACCCGGTAAAGGCTTTCAATGACGTACGCTGGCAGATTGGCTTTGTATCACAAAACCCGGACGAACAGATTATCGGACCTACCGTCTTTGATGACATTGCTTTTGGCTTGCGGGCTCGCCGGGTGCCCCTGTTGCAGATTGAAGAGAGGGTGGAGGCAGTAGCGCAAGAATTAGGTATATCCAATCTGCTAGCTAAGGTGCCGCACCACCTCAGCGGCGGGCAGAAGCAGAAGGTAGCCCTAGCTGGCGCCGTAGTTGCTTGCCCCCAACTGCTAGTGCTGGATGAACCTTTCAGCGGACTAGATGCGTGTTGTAAACGCGAGCTGGTGCGCTTTATTGGCCGTTTGAATCAAGAGCTGGGTATGGCCGTTATTTTGTCTACCCACGACCTGGAGTTAGTACCGGATATAGCCGACCTAGTCTATGTTTTGCATCGGGGCCAGCTGATAATGGCAGGCAGCCCCGCCGAAGTGTTTACCTGTGTCGATGAGCTACGTACGGCGGGTTTGGAACCACCAGCTGTAGTACAGCTAGGTATGCAATTGGTCGGGTTGGGCCTAATACCTGAAGTGCCTTTGAGTTTGCAGGCAGGTATAGAGCTCTTACAAAAGGCAACTAGTGACGGCACTGTAACCTCATTACTTGTTTGATAGTAAAAGAATATGGTACTATTATAGTAGTAGTTCTGTAATAGTGATTATGAGGAGGTGGGCTGACAGTGGCTAAGTATGCAGCATTATGCTACCTAGTGGGGTCAATCCCTTTTGCCTATATCAGCACGCGTTTATTCCACGGTGGGGACATCCGCTACCTGGGTTCACGCAATGCAGGTACGACTAACGTGATTAAAGAGGTCGGTTGGTTAGCCGGCCTGCTAACTCTGGCCGGCGATATGTTTAAAGGCTGGGTGGCTGCCGCAATTAGCGCCGTCGCCCCCTTAGGTGAGCTACGTTTTGCTATGCCAGCTTTTGCGATTCTAGGGCATAACTGGCCAGTTTGGCTTAATTTCAAGGGGGGCGGGGGCTTGGCCACATTTGTCGGCAGTTGTCTCGTCTTTAGCAGCTTGAGGGACGCCCTGCTGGGAATCGCTATCTGGGGTATCTGCTTCTTGGTGCTGAAAGACCATGATCGCAGTGCTTTGACGGCTTGTATTGGCGCTCCCTTGCTTTTTGCTATGGTCGGTGAGTCAGCGCAGACGTTGCTATTTTATGGTAGCTCCAGCTTGATGATTGCTGTGCGTCGCGTGCAGAGCATTGCTGCAAAATCACCCATGCAAGAGATAGAAGCTTAGGCTAAGCGGCTAAGAATGCTGCGGGGTACTTACCTAGAGCACAGGAGCAGGCTCCAATCGTGCTTACAGCAGTACCCCTCGGCCCCGAGCTAGTTGCAACAGCCCCATTCTACATACCTTCATCTGGCACCAGGAACAGCATGATACCGCTCAGCAGCAAGACACTGCCGCCTAATTGCAGCAGCGAAGGTTGCTCGCGCCACAGGCAGAAGGCCATGATGCTCGCGCCCAGAGGCTCGCCCAGGGTAGCTATGCCTACTGCTGCCGCAGGCAGATAGGCCAAAGCCCAGTTAAGGGAGCTGTGCCCGATAACAGTGCAAACGAGGGCCAGGGCCGCAAATAGCACCCATTCTCGTCTACTGTAGGGCCACAGCGGGATGCCCGACAGATAGGCAAAGCTCAGTAATGCTACAGCGCTTACGCTATAAGTCGTTGCAGCGTAAGGGATTACCGAAAGATGTTGCCGCACTGCCTTGCCACAGAGAAAGTAGACGGCGGCAGCAATGGCCCCTACTAACGCTAATAAATCGCCCCGCAGCGGGGCTGTGGCTACTCCTTGCGTATCTGCAAGGCCAATAGTAATACTGCCAGCTATCGCGAGGCCGGAGCCAATCAGTTGGTGCCGGCTTACTTTTTCTTGGAACAGCAGATAGGAGAAGAGCATCACAAAAATCGGCTGGGTTGAAACTAAGACGGTTGAGCTAGCCACAGAGGTATATTGGAGGGAGCTAATCCAGGCCGCAAAGTGGATGGCCAAGGCAATACCGCTGCCCACAATCAGGCCCACATCCCGCCGCCGCAAAGTGAGTAGTTCTCGCCGATGCCTGAGCCATGCAACTGGTAATAAGAGCAAGCTTGCTAAGAGCATCCGGTAGCTAGCGATTGCTAGTGCAGGAGCCGAAGAAAGCTTAATGAAAATTGCAGCGCCAGAAACGGCAATTACCCCCAAGGTTAAAACTAAGTACGGATGGATTATTCTGCGCATATTAACACCTCTCACCTCCCCGAACCAAAGCGAGCTTCTTGACATAACCCCACTGTTAACCTTATTCGCTATGCGCGGGCGCTTACCTGTTAACACAGGCCCCAGGTAGGCCACCAGCGCGCAATTAGGACCACGACCTCATTAAACCTGCGTTAGCCAGCAGGATAAGTCGGACTTTTGCAGAAGTAATATCTATCTACCGCGTGGTCTTGTTGTTACTTGCCCGGGGCATGCTAGCAAGGGGCTTTAAGGTAGTAGAATTGGGGTAGGGGCTTGCTCCAAGCTTAACGGAGGGTGATATGATACTACTTTATGTAATTCTGGTGGTCACTATAATCTTGTTGGCGTGGCGCATTAACCATCCAGGTGATCTGCGCCTCAACCGTCGGTATCTAGCACGTTATTTGAAGGACGCACTAGGGCGTGGGCCAGTACGTCTGCAGACTACTAAATTGCCCGTTGATAGGCCGACAGGTGCCCCAGAGGAGAGAGCCTATTATGACATAGAGGCCGAGTTTGCAGATGAGAGTAAGCGGTCAGTTTCGGTGCAGATTGTCTATCCCCTGGAGGAGCTGCATCAAGAAAGGGAGCAGAGAAACCTGCCCAGCAATGGGGAAGCAAGCATGATGCCGGGGCTAACGGAGATGCAGAGCAGTTTCGACGTTGGTGCCAGGCTAAAGGAGGATCCTTTTAAGGATTTAGCCACTGAGGAGAAGGTGACTGCCGCCAAAGCGGCTATGGTAAATAGAGAAGTGGACCAGCTGCGCACTGCGTCTGTTAACGGCGTAGTGTTCCCTCGCCTTATTGCGCATGATGAACAACGCCTGATTACCATTACCGAATCTGTTGGTAAGCAACGTTTTGATGACGTCTGGCAGGAACTAGATGATGCCGCCAGGCGCAGCATGTTACTGCAGCTGTTGCAGGATATTGCTGTCTTTCATGGTCGCAGTGCAGATTTGGCAGCCATCTTGCCACCAGGCCCTAGCCATAATGAGCGGGCCATGCGCGAATCGCTTTACGCGAGCCTGGATAACGGCTTGCAGCTGGCAACTGCAAGCATTCAGCAGGCACTGAGTGCAGCCGGGCCTCTTTATGCTACTGCCCAACTGGAGAAAGGGGTGCGTTTAGCCAATGCCTCACCCCGTGGTTATTTTGTCAGGGACGGGCGGGCGCGTAGTTTCAACTGGGCGGATCTGCGCCGGGATGTATCAGCTCTCGATGTTATCGAGTTAGTCTGTGATCCTGCCCTAGGGCTTTCGGTAGAGCAGGAAGTCGAGTCTTTTACGGCATATCTGGATAAACTGCGGGAGAATACTGATGTTGATGCGGAAACACCAACATTAGTAGACCTCAGGCGGTTAGCAATCTATTTTCAGCTGGTTCTCGTGGGGCATCTAGCCCTCTTCCAGCGTGGCCCTAATGCCGTTAATTCCAAAAGCCCCTTGGACATTAAACATTGGCCGGCCACCAGTTTGTCTCGAGTCGCTAACAAGTTACTTGCCCATCTGCAGGCTGATGATGAATTGCGGGCCTTGCTCGACTTGTTAGCCCCTGTGTTGCGGTCACTGGTATAACTTTAGGCAGCGAAAAAGCCTGCTCCCCGCGAAACCGGAGGGCAGGCTTTTTATTGTTATCGTTAGTTGCAGCATCGTCAGATAATCCCTAGCCAAGTGCCGAAGATATCGCTGATGGTACCGAGTAGCAAAGAAATACGCCCCATGACGACGTTACCGAAAGCAACACCAAAGGTAACCATCATGATTAAGCGGCCGAAGTTGGCCATTTTGCTAACCGGTCCTTTGTGTTCCACTGAGAAGAAAAAGTAGAACAACACACCGAGTACACCGAGAACCATGATGATGTTGTTGATAGATTTACCGAGCAGGAATGACCCGTCGCTTGCTTTAACAACTAAAGGAACCATTGCCGCCCGTGATTGGGCAATCAGCTGCGATTGTAGCAAGCCAAAAATGGAGATACCGACGCCTAGCCCCATGAGATAAGACATGGGCCAACGGCTAAGCCAGGCTACCGGCTTGAAGAAACGGGTGTATAACATCAAGCCTAGGATAATTGGGATAATTAGGTTTAGCTCGCCCTTGACAGTAAGGGGAGTCCAGGCTTGGTCAACGATATTGCCATAGGCGGTAACAACGGCGTATCCCACGCTAGCACCGACATAGATATGTTCAAACAGCCGGTAGATAGGGTTCTCTTTGTAGAGGAACGAGTACAACGCGAGCATGCCTATGCCCATGAACCAAACCCAGGGGTTAGTTGATACGTTCATGCTTTGTCACCTCCGTACATTAGTACCTGAAAACGGGCTTAGCCTTTGGCTTTTTTCTCTTTTCGTTGCGAGGCGAAATAGGCGACGTTACCTACTACGATAAAGGCGATGATAACCAAATGCCCAAGGGACTGGGCGTCCATGCGAGCCAGCCCTTCACCTGGTTCACCCAATAAGACTTCGTATTCAGCACCGCCACGCAGCCCAGGCAAGAGACCGGCAAACTGGCCGGAGTTAAGATAGGGCATAACGTTAGGTACGCTAACAGTGACGATGCCAACGCCATAAAGCGGCCCCCCTGGCGGTAGTTGGCGCAGGTATTCCTGGTAACCAGGGGCTCCTGTCTGGAAGTCCATAATCAACGTGATGTCGTTGATATCCTTGATGTTCTTCATGATAGGCAAATTGGCAACGGGAGTGCCGCGATGATCCCTAGTGAAAGTGGTTGCGGGCTGTTCAATAAACTTCTTGACAGCCGATTCCCCACCAGCCAGGTAGCCCAAATTGACGATATCCTCGCCATAAACGACGCGGTCCCCGAGAGATTTCAGCACTCTTTCCGCGAGCATCGGGCCATCTTCTACGAAGGCCACCATGATGCTCTTAATGCCGCGGTTAGCCAAGTGCTTAGCTACTGCCACTGCCTGTGGATGTACGTCTGCCGAGCCAGCGGCGGAGTAATCCATACCTATCATCACAATGTCCGTTTCCGGATCGAGGCTCTCGATCAAATCGTAGACCTGCTGTGTAGTAGGGTTGACAGTGAGCGGGATTCCGATAGGCTTAAGCATTGGGATGAGCAGGGCGACAAACAAAACAACATAGATCACCCTGCGGTCTATATTCTGCAAACGCTCTAGCCACATTATTGGCACCTCCTTTGCTGGTTAATCACCTATTCCTAGGTGGCCGCGGTCAAAGCCAAGCAGGATGCGTAGGCTAGTGGCAAAACCGCCGATGGCGACGCCAATAGCAATGCCCCGCTGGCCCGTTGTATTAATTACAGTCAGTAACCAGGACCCGATTACAGGAAACTGGTTCCAAAGCTGCTCGGCTATGGGTGCATTGCCGAGCATAACCAGGATTGCTGCCGCAAGCAACAGTGTTGCTTCCACGCTGCGCATGCGGAAAGCACGGTAGGAAGCTGAAGCTACATAGAAGGCAATCATCGCATACATGGTTGCGCTGAACGGACTGTAAGCATAGTTGAACAGATTGGAGAATAATTCGGCTGCCCCCTCGTTGCTGGGGTTATTGCGGCTATAGATGCCCACGATGATAAAAAGAAACATCGTTATCAGTAAAACCGCACTATTGATCCACCCCGTCCGCTGGTTAGCTATATGGGCCGCATGAATGCGAATGATGTTAACACATGCCAACCCAACGGCGAAAGCAGTTATGATGACACCCCAGTTGTTCAGCATACTGCCGACTTGCTTAAGCCCGGGGCTTTCGATGAAGTAGGTGGCCAGCACTAGGACGCCTACCAAGAACACAATTAGCACGGGAACGCTTCTTTTCACTTTTATCCCCCCTTGTCGTTAAAATCTCAGTTGTTGTCTACATCTTGCTTAACTCTACTAGCCAAGTGCTCCCCGCGGTGGCAAGGATAGTGCCCAAGATAATGAAGGCAATGGTCAGTAGCTTGACTATGTCTTGGCCGGCTAGGTTGCCAACTTTGCTCGTGTCTTGAGACAAGTAAGCTCCACCAGCATATAGCTCTTCACCGATGAGCGTGTAGTCGCAAGCGGCTACGAAGAACGCAGTTTGAGCTAGGTTGCCGGTGCCCGCTACCTGAATAGCGCCAACCTGGGCGCCGCCTTCAGCGAAGAGTAAGGATTCAGCCATAAAGTACCCGACCATGATGTTGGCTGCCACTTTCTCTCGGTTGAAAATACCTAGTACCCCGGCCGCCCAAGCGAACTGGGCCTCAGAGATGAAGCGGACTGTATCTTCCTGGAACATGTCTGGTTTGCCGGCGGCTGAATAGGATTCTCGTACTAGTTCCTGGATCATAGGGAAGGATTGGGGTGATTTACAGGTAACGATCAGCTGGGTGTTATAGCGGGCTGTCAGGGCGACTACATAACCAAGAACGTCAAGCGATGCAAACGTTTGGGGGGCTGTAGAAGTGGTAATTTCACCGTAGCCAGGGCTGAAGTGCACTGGCCGACCCATTTCAGTGGCTCGACCGACAGCCTCCTCAATCGAGTCTAGGGCCGGGATGCGCCGAATCTTCGGGGTGACCTTACCAGAGCGAGTCGCTAGTAGCATGCCGATGGTGATAACACCAAGAACAATAAAGGTGCCAAGAACAAAATAGGTGCCTTGAATCATTGTTATACCTCCTTTCTTTTTTGCGCCATTGAGACAGGGTTGGATAAACATCCAATTATCTGCCTTAGGTTTATTGCTTACTATTCAAGAAACAGAGGGAGATTCCTGCTATCAAAACAAGTTTTTATGACTTTTTCTTAATGAATAGGGAGTCAGGGAGCATCTGATGGATATGGGTTCCTTGGTATTTGATTCACAATGTAGTACTATTAGGCGGGCTGTCCATATAGCAATAAGCAGTTTTCTCGCTGGGTGAATAAACTAAGCAACTGGCCGAATTTATTCCCATAGGCACGAGAAGCTTGTGCCTTGCTAGCAATGCATATATGCTTATAGTGAGAAGCTAAAAACAGAAAGGGGTGGAATGATGAGCAGTAACGTGAACCTGATTACTATCTGTTCTTTAGTGATAGGCAACAATTTACCGATGCGTTCTGACAAGGATAAGCAACAAGCGGAGTTGCCAGAGATGCCTGAACAGCAGCAGGTACAGGAGGCGGTGCCTAGCGAAGCAGTCGTGAATGATGATGGCCAGGAAGTGGCTAAGGGCAAGGAAAAGACTGCGGGTAGCACTAAATGTATTTATCGGGGGCTAATAAAGAAAGTTTTGGTCGTAGGGGTATTGGCACTAGTTCTCAGTCGCTGGTGCCGTTCTCGGCGCGACGAGCCAGATGCAGCTTAGGTGATGACGCCCAAGAGGCCTTGCCGCTGGCAAGGCCTCTTGGGTTCAGCGCGCGCCGAGCAAGGCATGGATTTGTTGGCGCAAGGCAACAAATTCGGGCATAGTCATCGTTTGGGCAGTGCGTGGCCGAGCGAAAGGCACGGTGATCTCTTGCACAATGCGCGCCGGCTTAGGCGATAAAACATAAACGCGGTCAGCCAAGAATAAAGCCTCTTCTATGCTATGGGTAACCAGCAGCACACTGCGGCGATGCTCCTCCCAGATATCAAGCAGCCATTGCTGCATCTCAGCGCGTGTGAGGGCATCTAGTGCGCCGAAAGGCTCGTCTAGGCACATCAGCTCCTGGGGGCTGAGCAGGGCACGCAAAAAGCTAACGCGCTGCTGCATACCCCCAGAAAGGGTTTCGGGATAGGCCTTATCGTAGCCGCTGAGGCCGATGCGCGGTAGCCAGGTGCGCGCTTCGGCTAAAGCGGCTTCTTTAGGCGTGCCTGCCACTTCCAGCGCCAGAGCGGCGTTGCTTTCTACACTGCGCCAAGGAAAAAGAGTGTTTTGCTGGGGAACATAACTGATATGCCCCGCCTTCCCAGTAATGTCTTTCCCCTCCAACCAAATTTCCCCGGCTGTCGGCTGCAGCAGCCCGCCAATCAACTTGAAAAGGGTGCTTTTACCGCAGCCAGAGGGGCCAATGACGGCGGCAAATTCTCCTTGCTTTACCTGTAGGGAGATATCCTGCAGTACTTCAATACGCCCCGAGCCTGCACCGTAATGCATGCTGATCTGCTTCAGCTCTAACATTAGTTCCCCTCCCTGCGGTTATTCCAACGAACGAGTTTTTTTCCCAAGTAGGCGATGCTAGCAAAGAAGAGTAGGCTGAGCACTACAATCACGCCAATGCTGACAAACACCCGGTCGGTGCGGAAAGAAGCCGCCGACAAACGCATATAGACACCGAGCCCTTTTTGCGCACCCAACCATTCAGAAATAACCGCCCCCATCATGCTGTAAGTAGCTGATACCTTGAGGCCTGAGAAAACATGAGGCAGGGAGTTGGGTAGCTCCAGCATCCAAAAAATCTGGGAGCGTTTGGCCCCAATCATGTGCAGATAATCGAGCATGGCGGGGTCGGGGTAGTCTAGCCCTTGGAGCGCCGCTATCAAGATCGGGAAAAAGCACATAAGAGCGATGATCAGCACCTTGGGCAAGATGCCAAAGCCAAACCAGACGACCAAAAGTGGGGCTAAGGCGATGATTGGGATGTTCTGCGACAATATGATCAGCGGATAGAGTGCCTGCCGTAGCGCTGGGAATGCACTGTGCAGCGCCACAGCTAGCACTAAGCCGACGCCTGTCCCTAGGGCGAAACCAGCTACCGCTATCTGAAGTGTGGCTAGCGTGTGCATCTTGACGCGGGGCCAACTATTGACTGCTTCCCGCAGAATTGCCGTTGGTGCCGGTAGCAGCCAAGCCTCCACATCGTAGGCCGTTACATAGACCTCCCAGGCTAATAGTAAGATGAGGACCGCCAGTAGCGGCGGCCCTGCCTTGAAGAGAACTCTCCTGGCATTTAGCATCTTGCGTCACCTTCCACTTAGCGCCAGCTAAGATTATTTATTGGGCAAGAAATCATTGGTAAAGGCCTGTGTAACATCTACGTTTTTCTCCAACAGCCCTTCTTGGAACATCCATTCCGTATAGCCGCTCCAAACTTCTAGTTTTTGCTCACCCCAGCGAGGAGCATCATCTTGATACTTGTCGGCTAACCAGGCTTGGCTGGCGCGCACCAGCCTTGGATCTAGATCTGGCTCAGCTGTAATGAGAATTTCAGCTGCTTCTGCCGGGTTGGCTATGGCAAACTCATATCCTTGGGTGACAGCCCTCATGAAGGCTTTGACCAGCTCCGGGTCTTCTTTGGCCAACTTCTCGCTCGTAATCAAAATGGGGGTATAGTAGTCGAGTTGTGATGCCAAGTCTTTGACATAAATCATGTTCAGGGGAAAATCGCGCAGTTCAGCTTCGATACCTGTCCAAGCATAAAAGGCCCAGGCAAAGTCAATGTCTCGCTGTACTGCTGTAAAGAAGTCAACATCACCGATATTGACGAAGTCCACCTTGCTGGCATTGGCCCCTTCTAGTTGCATTACCGATTCAATTACGGCTGCTTCCACCGGGGAGCCCCAACCGCCA
>CALNBW010000468.1 GCA_937874815.1 uncultured Bacillota bacterium
GTCGTTGGCCCTGCGTAAAGCGCATTGGGGCCTCTAATAAAGGGCGCTTAGACAGCGACGGTTAAATGCGGCCAACTGTTTGAGCTGAGGCGAGTTTTGGCCGCATCAGTCGATGGCTAAGCGCCTACTTACAGCGCCAGGCCACACGCGCATGAGCAGGACTACGACCTTTGTCAGTAGTCCCGCTCGTCCCTGTGGCAGTTTTTTTTGCGTACAACCTTGTTCATCATTTCCCGCCCCACCCCATAAGCTGTTAAGGGAGATGGGAGGAGGCGGGAAAGATGCGAACCTTTTCACGGCTGGAGCGCAAGGGGTCTGCCTCGGCCTGCTTTGGGGAATCCTATCGGTGGCGCGGTGGCCGTCGCCCACGGCTGGGGCCAGGTGTTTGCAGGCTCCCTACCTTGTCTGCGAATATCTTTGGATACGCTGGGGCTGGCCAGCGCCAGCTCAGTTACCATATGTAACAGCGATATTGCTGAGTACAGGTCTGGTTTACCTGGTAACCTATGTAATACATCAGTGGTGGCAACGCGCTGGCAGACAGAGGCGACGCGCGGCCCTACTTAGAAAGCGGAGAACAAGGAGGGACAGCCCATGGTCTGGAAGGTGATCTTCTCTACCTTTTGTCTAGTTTTTATAGCTGAGCTAGGAGACAAGACGCAGTTGGCAACGATGCTGTTGGCTGCCAAGAGCACCTCGCCTCTCAGTGTGTTTATCGGGTCTGCGGTAGCCTTGGTGATGAGTTCTTTAGTTGGCGTGCTTGCTGGGGCGGCAATTACCCGGGTCATTCCCCCTCAATACATTCAGCTAGGGGCAGGGGTTGCCTTCGTGGTGCTGGGGGTCTTACTGATTCTCGGTAAGTTCTGAGGCGGCACCAGAATTAGTGTCAGGGTATTGACGGATGAAAGAGAATTTGGTTATAATTTGATGAAAGTGATGAGTAGGAAAGTAGCAGGGCAGGGCACTTAGTTAGCGAGCCGGAGTTGGTGGAAGCCGGTCTAAGCCTGTACTGTGAAGCGCACCTAGGAGCTAACAAGCTTGTTCGGTTTGCCGCCCGTTATCGCGGCTAAAGTGGGCCTAGGCCAAAAAGAGTGGTACCGCGGGAAACCTCTCGTCTCTTTGTGTAGATGAGTGGTTTTTTGTTATTTTCATTGATTCAGGAGGTGTTTAACATGCAGATGTTCAAGGAGCAAATTGCCCAAACTTTGGCCCCCCTCATTGATTGGGAACCGGAACGGGTAGCTGCCGCTTTGGAACTGCCACCAAACCCCGAGCTGGGTGATTTAGCTTTCCCTTGTTTCCAGCTGGCTCCGCAGCTACGCAAGGCACCGCCAGCCATTGCGGCGGACCTTGCTGAGCGCTATCAGTTGCCAGCAGCCGTAGCCAAGGTGCAGGTAGTGGGTAGCTATTTGAACTTCTTCTTGCACCCACAGGTGATTGCAAAACAAGTGCTAGAAGCGATCTTGGCGGCTGGCAATACCTATGGCAATAGCCAACAGGGCGCCGGTAAGACAATAGTAGTCGATTTCTCTTCACCAAATATCGCTAAACCTTTCGGGGTGGGGCACATGCCCACAACGGTCCTCGGTAACTCCATTAGCAAGCTCTACCAGGCCCTAGGCTATAATGTGGTGCGAGTCAACCATTTGGGAGACTGGGGCACCCAGTTTGGGGCGATGATGGTGGCCTACTTAAAGTGGGGCGATAACGACCCGTTAACAGAAGACCCCATAGGCAAGCTCTATCGGCTTTATGTTAAGTTCCATAAAGAAGAAGAGGCGGAACCCACCCTGCGCGATGAGGCCCGAGCCTGGTTTAACCGTCTGGAAGCGGGCGAAGAGGAAGCAACGCGGCTGTGGCGGCTTTTCTACGATGTTAGCCTAGAAAATTTCAAACGGACTTACCGACGCTTGGGCATAGAGTTCGACCACTATACGGGCGAAAGCTTCTATATCGATAAGATCGATGCCACCCTCGCCCGCATTAAGGCCGCCGGTGTCACCGAGATTAGTGATGGGGCCTTGGTAGTGTCCCTGGGTGATGATCTGCCCCCTTGTTTACTCCAGAAGTCCGACGGAGCCACGCTTTACGCGACTCGTGATCTAGCAGCTCTCTTCTATCGGGAGGAAACGTTTAACCCGGAGCGTATTATCTATGTGGTGGCTCTTGATCAATCCCTGCATTTTCAGCAGTTGAAGCTGGTGCTGAAGCGAATGGGCTTGCCCTTGGCCGCTGCGGTGGTGCATGTTGCCTTCGGCTTGGTAAAACTGCCCGAAGGGAAGATGTCAACGCGACGGGGGCAGATGGTCTTGCTAGACGACGTTCTGCAGGAGGCCACTGCGCGGGTGGCGACAATTATCGCTGAGAAGAACCCCGAGCTGCCCAATAAGGAGCAAGTGGCCGAACAGGTGGGTATCGGCGCTGTCATTTTCCATAACCTGAAAAACAGCCGGATGCGGGACATCATTTTTGACTGGAGTGAAGTGCTCAGCTTCGAGGGAGAAACCGGACCTTATCTGCAATATACCCATGCTCGCTGCATGTCGGTGTTGCGCAAGTCAGGTCAGCAGCAGTTTGCTCCGCCTCAAGACTTGGCCGGTCTGGCAGACGAATCGGCGCAACAGGTATTAAAGCGCCTGAGTCAGTTCCCCGAAACGATTACTAAAGCGGCAGAGACCTATGAGCCGTCGACAATGTCGCGCTATCTGCTCGATTTGGCACAGGATTTCAACCGCTTCTATAACTCTTGCCGAATCATCGGCGAGGATGCTGCTATAGAAGCCAGCCGGTTAGCACTGGTTAATGGCGTCGCTATGGTGTTGCGTCGTGGTCTGAGCTTGCTGGGGCTAACTGCCCCCGAGCAGATGTAGGTTGGATTGCCATGCAGCGCCTTGATTTGCCGCCATTGGTATGGCACCTCATGGACCCGGTGGCAGCTACTACAGCCAACGATGCGGCCCCGGCCGCGCCGGGGCTGCCCCAGTGGCAGGTAGGGCAACTGCTGGTGGGGCAGGTGCTCGAAAATCTAGACGGGCAAGTCTTGGCGCTGATTGACGGCCATCGGCTGCGGGCCGACTGGCCAGGCCCGCAGCAGGTGCCTGGCGCGCGAGTTGCGTTTAGAGTAGTCGGACAAGCTGCCGGCCAATGGCGCCTGGCTGTGGTGGCCGACGAACAGTTTAGCGAGGTCGGCAGCGACGGCATCTTGTCAGCGTCTTCGAGCTGTGTCCGCCCAATATTAGCGTTTGGCAGCAGCTGTTTGGGTGCGAACCCGGATTCTTGTCCACCGTCTTTTTCACCTGGCAGCCTTTTGTCTGTGGCCTCTTTGTGGAGGAAGAGAGTGCGGGCAGAGGGGCAGAGTACGAAGAGATGGCTCCTGTGAGTTTTCTTTTTGTGGTAGATTTGCCCCATCTCGGCCAGGAGGAGGCGATGGGACGAGGTAAGTGGCCGGAACAAACTATTGTTTTTGTGGCACGGAAGGAGACAGTCATGTTTTTGCAGAAGAAAGAGGCAGAGTTAGTGACTCTCTTAACTGAAGCGGGGATGGAATTATGCGGCCTATCATTGCGTGCTTCAGAGTCACCGCTGCTTGCCTTGCTACGCCCGGAAATGGTCCCTTACCGGGGGTTGAATCGCCGTTTATAAACTGCGCGGGGGGTGAGAGCAATAGATAAGGGAGAGCAACAAAGCCGACAGCTGGCCATTGCCCTGGAGTATAATGCTCAATTACCGGCTCCGCGCGTCACTGCCAGCGGGCAAGGGGAAATAGCGCGGCGCATCATAGCACTTGCGGAGGAGCATGGCGTGCCTCTAGTGCAAGACCCTGCTTTAGCCAAGGCCTTAACTGCTTTACCTTTGCAGGCAGAGATTCCCGAGGAGCTTTATGGCGTTGTGGCAGCCATTTTGGCTTATCTTTATCGGTTGGATAACGAGGTAAATAGGGCACCCTAAGATGGAAGGTAGGGCCATTATGATGATAGGAGGGTGCCTATGCCGCGCAGAATTCGTTGTCGTCCGTTAGACATGCCCCCAGTGTTTGCTTGGGGTGATACGACCGCTAATTGGTCGCGAGCGGTTGATGGTTATATGAGTGTAGTTACATACAACCGGATGTGTGAGTTGCTGCAGCGCCGCCAAAATCGTAGCAACGACACGCCTTAGGAGGTGAAGTGGGTGCGAGGTAGGTTAGGAGAAGAGACAAGCGCCGGGGGAGTAGTTTGGCATAAAGGGCGCGTTTTAGTCCTGCGCAATTTTCGTGGTGAATATATTTTCCCTAAGGGCCACCTGAAAGCGGGAGAAACCCCCGATGAGGCAGCTTTGCGGGAGGTAATGGAAGAATCAGGCTTAACGGCCACCATTGTGTCGCAGTTGCCCGATACCGTCTATAGCTATAGCCGAGTCTACGGGGGACCACAGGAAAAAAGGGTGCGCTGGTTTAACATGGAATCCTCTAGCGATCAGGTGGTTGTTGATGGTACCGAGATCCATTGGGGTACCTTCATGCCTCCTTTTGAAGCCGCCGGGCGGTTAACACATGCTTTAGACCAACAACTGCTGGAGCAATCGATTGCCATGATGCAGAAGTAGTTTCATTTCTAGGGGAGGGGTTTGCGTGTTAAATCAGACGCGTTTGCAGAAACTGCAAGCACTGGCCCAAAGGGAAAGCATAGCTGCCTTTGTAGTGGCACCTAGCGCCAGCCTCGTTTACTTCGCTGGATTCAACATGGGGTTAAGTGAGCGCCCCTCTTTCTTGCTGGTGCCGCAAAGGGGAGAGGTCAGTTTTTTGTGCCCGGCCTTTGAAGCAGAAAGAGTGCGTCGCGAATCGGGGATAGCCCAGTTGGTTACATATACTGACGAAGCGGGACCCATTCTGGCTTTGACGTCAGCTCTCAGTGGTTGGCAGCACGGAAAACGGATTGCCTTTGAGTATCGGGCTTGCCGCATGTTGGAATATGATGTGCTGGCCCAGGCTCTGGGCGGGCAGATCGACATAGTAGATGCCCGGCCCTATATAGCCGAATTACGCATGGCCAAAGATGCAACAGAGCAGTCTTATTTGCAGACGGCAGCCGCAGCAGCCGACATTATGGTAGCAGCAATCGAACGTAACTTGGCTCCGGGGGTTAGTGAGCGGCAACTGCAGGAGGCTGCAGTGCAAGCCTTGGCCGATGCTTATCCGGAAGCAGGGGTCCCTTTTATCTCAATTGCTAGTGGCGAGCGCACATCTTTGCCCCATGCTGGCACTAGTGAGCGCAAGCTAGAAGCTGGTGATTTAGTGTGGGTTGACTTGGGCGCTAGCATCAATGGTTATGTTGCTGATATTACCCGTACCTTTGCCTTAGGGCCCCTAGATAAAGAGCTAGCGCGGGCTTACGATTTGGTGCTGGCTGCAAATCAGGCGGCCTGCCAAGCTGCCAAGCCAGGAGTGACGGCAGAATATCTAGATGAAGTAGCCCGGGCTATAATTCGCGACGGCGGGTTTGGCGAGCAGTTTACGCACCGGACCGGGCACGGTATCGGGCTAGAGGTACACGAAGAACCATATATTGTAGCGGGCAACAAACTTGTTATGCAACCAGGATACGCCTTTACCATTGAGCCGGGTATTTATCTGCCTGGCAAAGGCGGCATTCGCATTGAGGACAATGTAGTTATTACTGAAACTCGGGCTAAGGTGCTAACGTCTTATCGGCGCGACTTGCGTAATTAGCCAAGTGCCGTAGCTGGCTTGGCCATAAGGAGGCCTAGGGATGACTAATGAGATTCTGGAGCAGCTAAAAGCTGAGTACCCTCACGCCGTATCGCTCAACGAATCAATGCAAAATCATACCTCTTTCCGGCTGGGTGGTCCGGCTGCAGCGCTAGCCATCCCCAATACGATTGCGGAGCTGCAGGGGATATTGGCCTTTTGTCGTCAGCACCAACTGCCAATCTTCGTTATGGGCAATGGCAGCAACCTCATTGTGCGTGACGGTGGCATTCGCGCTGTCGTCATCAAGATTTCCGGTGCCCTGTCCACCGTTGTCTTAACGGAGCACGGTATCGAGGCGGAAGCCGGGATTTCTCTATCGGCCTTGGCGCACGCTGCTGTTGAAGCGGGGCTGGGTGGCCTGGAATTTGCGGCTGGAATTCCCGGGAGCTTAGGTGGTGGCGTGATCATGAACGCCGGCGCCTATGGCGGAGAAATGAAAGATGTGGTTGCCCAGGTTATGGCTCTTGATTATGCTGGGCAAGAGCAATATTTTGATAACGAGCAACTGCAATTTGGTTACCGGCAATGTTATTTGCAGGGGCGCGAGCTGATTATTGTCAAAGTAAGCCTGCATCTCAAAGAGCAGGATCCGGCCATAAGTCGGGCCTTAATTGCTGATTACAACCAACGGCGCCGCAATAAGCAGCCCTTGCAGCTGCCTAGCGCCGGCAGTATCTTTAAACGACCACCTGGCCATTATGCAGGTCAGCTAATCGAAGCTGCTGGTCTTAAAGGCGCGCGCATCGGTGGCGCAGAGGTTAGCCCTATGCACGCTGGTTTTATTGTCAATGTAGGCAACGCCACTGCTAAAGATGTGGAAGGGCTCATTCATCATGTGCAAGAGGTAGTTGCGGCTAAGTTTGGAGTGCACTTAGAAACAGAGGCGCGCCTAGTGGGCGAGGAAAGCTGATGCCTCAAGGCTGAGCGAATCTAAGAGAAAACAGAATGGTAGGGGGCTAGAAAATGAATTTAGGCAAAGAAGCACGTCGCCTTTATCTGGAGGAGAACTTTAACTGTGCTGAGGCGTCTTGGTTAGGCATGGCCAACGACTTAAGTAAAGACGAAAAAGCCTTTGGGTGTCGCTTGGCTGGAGGTTTTGGTGGCGGATTAGCCTGCGGTAGCGTTTGCGGCGCTCTCGCAGGGGCAGTGATGGGGCTGGGTTTGTTCTTAGGGCGCGAGCCGGGGCAACCGCGGGCAGATAAGCTGCGGGAAGTAACGAAACAGCTGGGTGAAGCCTTCGCCAAAGAATTTGGCTCAATCAACTGCAGCGAAATTAAACCAAACGACGATGGATATCGGGCCCGTTGTGCCGATTTCGTTGAGTTTTGTGTGAACAAAGCGGCAGAATTGGTTGATGTCAGCCTAGAAGACGACTTAGACTGCGGCTGAGAATAGAAGCAAATTCCGCGGCGCGGAATTGGACAATTAACGTGCAACAATGCCCCGCAGCAGTGCGGGGCATTGCCGCATGGTTTGCTCCCTGTTTACGGGGAAAACAAAAAACAGGCGCTACTTGCCGCCTGTCGGAATACTGATGGTCGGGGCGAAAGGATTTGAACCTTCGACCTCACGGTCCCGAACCGTGCGCTCTACCAAGCTGAGCCACGCCCCGCAAAAATGTTATTTAACAGCAACGCCAATATTATAACACAGGCGCAGGAGCATGCAAAGTGGTTTGTTGCCTGACAGGAATGGTGAAAAGATGCAGATTGGCAGTGTGCACCTGGATAATCAGGTAGTTGCGGCACCGATGGCTGGTTTCACTGACCAAGCTTATCGCTTAATAGCAAAACAATTTGGCTGCAGCTTAGTTTTTAGTGAGATGGTCAGTGATTTAGGCCTGGTGTATGACCAAAGCAAAACAAAACGGATGCTGCAAGTAGATGCAAAAGAAAGACCCGTAGCAGTGCAGATCTTTGGCAGTAACCCCGAAGCGATGCACAAAGCTGCCAGGCTGGCTTACGAACTCAGCAGCTGCGAGCTGATTGACATCAATATGGGCTGCCCGACGCCTAAGATCATTAAAAACGGCGAGGGTAGCGCCTTAATGCGCAACATCCCGCTAGAGAGCGAGATAGTGCGCGCTGTGGTCGCCGCTGTACCGGTGCCAGTAACCGTCAAGATGCGTAAAGGTTGGGATGATAGCGAGGTAACGGCAGTGCCGTTGGCGCAAGCCGTTGAAGCGGCGGGGGCGGCTGCTGTTACGGTGCATGGGCGTACGCGGGAGCAGTTTTATAGCGGGCGTGCCGACTGGGAGATTGTTAAACAAGTGCGAGAAGCCGTTGCGATTCCGGTGATCGGCAATGGCGACATTGTGCGGCCCGAGGATGCAGCGGCCATGCTCAGCCAAACGGGATGCCAAGCAGTGATGGTTGGCAGGGCAGCCCTAGGGAGGCCCTGGTTGTTTAGGCAGATAGTTGATTTTTTAGCTACAGGTAGCTACGAGCCCGATCCGCCACCAGCAGAGCGGCTGCAGGTTGCCCTACAGCATCTACGCTTGGCGGCCGAGCTCAAAGGTGAGGTGCAGGCTGTGCGCGAAATGCGCAAAACTTTGGCCGGTTATGTAAAAGGTTTGCCGCAGGCGACTAGGGTGCGCGATGCTATCAATCAGACTAATTCAGTAGAGGCGCTAGCGAGCTTATTGCAGGCGACATTTATGGGAGAATAAAAGGGGCGGGGTGAGGCAAATGGATTTTGTGCGCATTGGCGAGAAACTAGTCAGTCGGGAACGGATTATCCATATGATTGATAAGGCGTTAGAGAAACGGGTGGGAGGCGCTTCCCAGCAAGAAGTAGCTAATATGCTGGGCGTTGACCGCAGTTTCGTATCACGCTTAGAAACGCTAGGAGAAATCCGTAAGGGTGGCAAGATCGCCCTAATCGGTTTCCCTTTAGGCAACAAAGAAGAGCTACAGCAAGTGGCCGACGAATTCGGTGTTGATTTTTGTTACCTTCTGACCGACGAAGAGCGTTGGCGATTAGCTGATGAATCGAGCGGTGCTGATATCATCAACGAGATCATGCGCATAGTGGCGCTGGCGCGCACGTATGATACTCTCATCTTTATTGGTTCGGACATGCGCATTCGCTTTGCCGAGGCTATGGTTGACAAACAGCTCATTCCCATCAATATTGGCGAGTCGCCAATCAAGGGTGATCGTTACCTTGACCCGGAGGAACTGCGAGGGATTTTTCGCAACTTGCAGGATCACGACGCCTAAGAAATTAACTAGTTGTCTCTAAAACACCTCCCAGTAAGCATAAGGCTTATTGCAGGGGGTGTTATTAGTGACTAATTTTCCTACGATTTGCTATGCTCAAGGGCTAACGGGCAGGCGTTGGCATCTCTATGCGCCATGGAGTAAACTACTGCCTCATGCTTTCCTGGATAAGTTCTCTGTCCGTTGGCCCGGCCGCTGTCTGTGGCGCGGTGAAATAGCTTGCGGCGTTAGGGCAGTTGAATTGCAGGTTCATGGTGGCCCAATGGTAACACTAGGCTGGTTAGAAAAGCTGAGGATGGACAAAGATAGTCTTGTTATTACCTCAGTCAATCTAGCGGTGGAGAATAACAACATGTCGTTACCCGCAGGGCGATTGCTGATGGCGATCTGCCTGCGCCAAGTGTTGACTGAGCTAAGCGCTAAGATGCAGTTGGCGAATGATAGGTTAACTGTCGGGTTGATAGCCAAAGGAAACGAAATGGCCTGTTGGTTAGCCAATATAGATGGGCTGGCGCGGCAGGTAACCATATGGAGTGATCGCCGTAGCCGTCTGTTGCCAGTAGCCCCGTCGGGTTTAGCTCCCCGCCAGTTAGATCTATCGGTTACTACTATAGGTGTAGATGTTCTGATTGTTGCGCCTGAGTTTTTGCCTTGGCTAAGCGATAAAACTTTGACCCCAGGGACTATCGTGGTTAGGACCGATGGGGCGGCAGCCCCTCTCGGGCCGGGCGCAACGAGCATTAGCCTTAACTATAATTCTTTGCCGCTACCTGCAGAGCTATTGGCAGAGAGGGATGACATTGTGCCGCTTTGGGAAGCGATTATTCTAGCAGCCTATCATAGTGACAAGAAAACAATATGGCCCCTGCATTGGCATAAGCGTCTGGCGCTGATGCAACAGGCTGTGAATATGAGCGAATGGCAGCTTACCTGGGACCTAGTTGGCGTTACTGCCTCTAGCGCAGGTTAACCGTCTGAGAACGGGCCCAATTAATGTTTGACAACCAAAGAAACCAGTCCGTATAATATAATGAAGAATCGGCATGCTGTTAGTTGTTCGCGACAATTTCCAGGCCGATTCTCGCTGCTTTTTTTATGGACTGCTCCCAAGCTCTCGCATAGTTTCAAGGCAAAGCACATACTATAAAGCACGCACCGCGAGGAATGCATTCGGTCGGAGCATGATGGTTGCTGCCAGTCCCCTTTGCTGGGGGAGGCAAGGGGGAATTGCCACTTGTACTTGGTTAGTTACCGCTGTAAAGGAGAGAGAAACGAATGCTTGAGAAAGAGATATTGCTAACGGCAGAAGGCTTAAAGAAACTTGAGGATGACCTAGATTACTTAAAAAACGTTAGGCGCAAAGAGGTTGCTGACCGTATTAAGACAGCTATCAGCTTCGGAGATATCAGTGAAAACTCCGAGTACGATGATGCTAAAAATGAGCAGGCTTTCCTAGAGGGGCGCATTGCTAATTTGGAAAAAAGCTTGCGGCATGTGCGGCTTATCGATACGAGTGACATCACAGTTGATCAAGTTGGCATTGGTACCATTGTGCGCCTGCGAGACCTAGATCATGGGGATGAGATTGAGTATACTTTGGTTGGCTCGCCGGAAGCGAATCCGATGCAGGGGCGCATTTCTAATGAGTCGCCAGTTGGCAAGGCGCTTATGGGGCGCGAAATCGGTGCTACTGTGGAAGTCGAGGTTCCCGCTGGGACCTTACGATATGAGGTTTTGGAAATCCGCTGCTAGTTTAGCATGAGGCATGAAACGGAAGTCGTGGGAATGTCCTATTGTCCCTTCGCAATACGCAATTCTTATCTGTCGCCTCATGGCCCTAGCCGCGAGGCGACAATTGTTCCTCTTTTTACATGCAGTTTATATGCTTGACAAAGACAAAATGGGTGTGCTAAGATAACTCTTGCCGACGCGATACTACGTATTGCGGGGCAAACACAAATGCTAGCAACGTTTTGGCGTTGCCAGTAATAAAGTGGTTTTGATCCTTGAAAACTGAACAATGGTGTAAACATATTTTGCAGCGCAAAATATG
>CALNBW010000469.1 GCA_937874815.1 uncultured Bacillota bacterium
GGTTGTGCTGGGCATCTTGCTGGAGTATGCTCAAATACTTGGCCTATCCCTGCTTGCGTCGCTTATATTTGCTCTGTTCCCAATCTGGCGGCTAGCTACCGTGGCCCCGATGGAGGTATTGCGCAATGAATAATATCATACGTTTAGCTAGAAAACGATTCCTCCATTTTCGCGCCATTCATCTGCTAACTGCCGTGCTAGTTGGTGCCGTAGTAGCTATAGTCTTACTCTACCAAGGTTACGTCGGCGCTTTAGCAGACAATTTCACAGGACGGCTTGTTTTCCCTGAGTTTCCGGGCGAGGTAGCGTTACGTATTCCTGGTTTTGGGGCACCTCCGAGTACCGTCTGGCATAACCCGACCTTAAGTCTTACCATGTGGGATGTAGCCACTTGCCATGGCGATGTCAGGATGGCGGGGGTAGTAGGTACACGTTTAGACAACTGGCCCCATCCAGGCGAGCAGGAAGTCTGGTTGCCAGCTAGTCTGCAAGGCCAAGTTTATAACGAAGTCGCGGGCGATAGCTTCTCTCTCACCTATTTTGGTGAGGGTGAATGGCGACACGCTGAGCTAACCGTTGCCGGGTACTATGAAGATGGTGGTTATCTCAACCCCATTCTGGTCAATTACGCCTGGGCCTGCGACTGGCTAGGGCAGCAAACAATCGACGAAACCATAATAACCTATTGGCAAGAATCCCTATACCAGCTAAACCGTGGTTTGGCACAACTTCCAGGGGCCAGCTTAGTTATGCTCGATCACTCCCTTTGTGGTGCCAACCATTTGGTCAGCAACATGTACGCTGGCGGGAATGGGGCGATCTTGCTAGGTGTTATCTTCTTAGCGATAGGTATGGGCACATTTGGGCTCCTAGTATTTCTGGACAGCCGTTCTGAGATAGCAGTACTTAAAGCATTGGGGCTTAAACCAAAGGAAGCCAGCCGCTTGCTATTGCTAGAGTTCTCCTTATCTGCTTTAATTGGCCTTTTGCTGGGCTGGTGTAGCCTTAATCTTCTACAAGGGCGTGTTAGTTTCCCGTTTAAGTTAGACTTAGCTCTGCTGCGCCATGGATTTATACTGGTAGCAGTGTCCTTCGTCATTGCCCTTTTCTCGCCAGCGCGCCTAGCCCGCGTAGCTACTGTAAATGAGCTATTGCTTAAGCGACCAATTTTGCTTTGGATCCGGGAAATATCCCCCGTTGCCGGTAGAAAGCAAAATTGGTCGCTTAAGCAATAGCTCATTTACA
>CALNBW010000470.1 GCA_937874815.1 uncultured Bacillota bacterium
GACAGCGACGGTTAAAAGCGGCCAACTGTTTGAGCTGAGGCGAGTTTTGGCCGCTTCAGTCGATGGCTAAGCACTTACCAACAGCACTAGGCCACACGCGCGTGAGCAGGACCACGATCTTTGTCAACAAGAAACCCCGCCTTGGTGAAGGCGGGGTCGCAAACCATAAATTAACTATAAGTCTAGGTCTGACGCACCTCCCTTTGTTCCGAAGGTCAGTGTAGGGCAGTACTAGGCAGGTCTCCTGGCTCCCAGTGAAGGTGCAACTAGTGCATCTAGTTAACCCCTAAACCCTGGTTACAGTGGCGGCACCGCTCAGGTCTCACACCTGATTCCCTATTCTCCTTAGTTTCCCAAGGCACCTAGTACCGTATGCAGTTTTCCATTTCCCTTTCAGTATATGCCAAAACAGGTCTAGTAACAAGCCCAGCTAGGCTAAAACGATAGCCCGTTCTGCTGTGCCACCCCTCTGGCTCCTAATACTTACTGTTACTGTAGTATTTGGCTTGGCAGCGAACAGCCAAGTTACACGGGCGGCCGGCTGCAAAGGATTAGGCCCATAGCCCCCAGTTTGTCCGTTGAGATATCCTCCCAAGAAGCCGATCTCTTGTTCCGGCTGACCACTGAGCAGACGAATCTCCCCACTGATACAGACCTGATCAGGTTTCACTGCATTCGCTTGCTTTGCTTTGTTAGTGCCATAGGTGGGGAGGTAGCCTCCATTGTCGCACACAGCTGTTAGCTTCCAGATATCTTGTTCAACCTGTTCCACTTCCAATTCTGCTATGCCGACTTCCGGCAAGGCAGCGGCACCGCGTAACGCCCAAAGAGCATTGCGATGGCACTCGGCCTCGAGCAGATGGGGGGGCGGGTTTTGTAGCACAAACTTGGGATCCCAGCCACCGATTTCGACCTCTCCTAACTGGGGATGCACAAAAGGTCGCCAGTTAGTGAAGCCACGGCCCCCAAGCTCTCGGTCATTCCAGGCCAGCAGCTTCAGCTGAATGGCTTCTTTTTTCTCCGGAGTATCGGTCTGTAAGAAAGCCTCCCGTTCTACTCCAGCACGCCCGAGGCGGTCCCATAGCTCGGAGGTATAGGCAATAATGCCATGTTGCTCGTAAGCCCACTCAGTGAGAGTGGCACGATTGTTAGACTTAACATCGGCATAGCCGGTCACATAGGTCCCTTCCCGGGCAATCTCCCGCATAGCCCGCAAATCATCCTGATCAATCTGATCATCTCCATACTGATAGGGGTTGCGATAGAAGAAGCCGCCGTAGGTGTGGAAGGCATTTAAAATGCTGATGTTTTTATGCTCAATGATGAAGTCCAAGATCGCCCGCGGCTCCGGTTCACTTCCCGGGTAATCGCCACCGCCCGGCACTTCTTTGTCCCAGTTGTGGGGGAAGTTGCGGTTCAGGTCTAGGCCATAGGGGCTGCGATGGGTAGCGAAAGGCTCGCCAGCGCAGTCTTGCAGCATACCTTCAGTGAAGAGGCGATAGAAAGGCCCTTGCCGCTGCCCGGGGCGACGGGGTATCAATAGGCGGTTATCTCGGCTGGAGATTGCCCATTCACCTTTCCGATCATCGCGAACGCGCATGGTTAGAATCCGCCCGTCACCATCGATATCGGTTGGATGCAGCCCAGGAAGCTCTTGGGCCTCTACCAATGACAGGGGATAGGGCTTAGTGCTGCTGCGCAGCATATAAGGAGTCGTTAGGTAGACTTCCGCGCCATCGGGGCTGATGCGCGGCAGGATATAAAAGGTGCGCGTATCTAAAAGATGCGTGACTTCCTCGTCTTCGCCATAATTGCTCATCAAATAGTCGATAGTATAGAGGCAAACCATACTTGCCGTTACTTCGCCTGCATGAATGTTGCCATCGATATAGATTGCAGGTTTCGTCTCCGCCGCACCAGTCGCCTGGTTGGTGAGCGTCAACACCCAAATATTGCGCTCTTCATAGCTTTTACCAGCAGATGAAAGAGCTGCCAGGTTGGGATGAGCGGCAGCCACCGACTCTAGGTAGGCCGATAGCTCATCGTACTGATAGTAGCGGTTAAAACTAACTTCAACTTTACGTGCCATTCGTGAGCCTCCTTACTGTAATTACACGGGGCTGTCGCGCCTAAACGCGCATATCTTGCTTGGGCTGCGGGGTGCTTGCTGT
>CALNBW010000471.1 GCA_937874815.1 uncultured Bacillota bacterium
GCCCTCCAGGCGGTTATTGCTATGGCCAAAGAGCTAAAGCCCGAAGGCATTAAACGTCCCCAACTGGTAGAAAGGATTGCTAGCTATAAGCGTGAGTTTAAAGCCCGCAACAAACCGATGTGGGATGATGGGCGCTTCCCGATGACACCCCAGCGCATTTTGCGTGATGTGCGTGCGGTGTTGCCGGAAGATAGCCTAATTTTCACAGATGTGGGCTGGAACAAGAACGGGGTGGCCCAGCAATTCGATATCACTGTCCCAGGAACCATTCATCACCCGTCCGGCCTAGCGACAATGGGTTTTGGCTCAGCCGCAGTTTTGGGAGCGAAGCTAGCTGCCCCTGAGAAAAAGGTAATCACGTTGATCGGTGATGGCGGTTTTGGCACTAACCCCTCGGTAATCGCGACTGCTGTTGAGCAGGATATCCCAGTGGTTTGGGTTGTCATGAACAACGCTGCTTTTGGTACGATCGCTGGTTTAGAAAGCATGCACTATGCCACAACCTTCGGCACAGTATTTACTGCTAACTCTGAAAGCTACTCACCCGACTGGGCAGCTATTGCTCGTGGTTACGGGATAAAGGCGAAGCGAATTACTGCTGCCGATGAGTTCGCGATCGTGCTGCAAGAAGCGCTTGCTGCCAACGAGCCATACTTGATTGACTGTCCTATGGAAAACATCCCTGTTCCTACTGAAGGTATTTGGAATATCAACGACATTTACACGCCAAAAGAAAACGTCGTGGATGGCAAAAGAATCTGACCTACACCTATTAGGCATAGTTCGTTCTATGGAGGGATCATGATGATTACCGTTGATACAAAACTTATCGCCCTCTTAGGGAATCCATTAAAGCAATCTTTTTCAGCCAGAATCCAGAACAACGCTTTTCAGCAACATGGCCTGGATTACGAATACTTTCCCATCGAGACAAATTCAGAGAGCCTAGAAAGCATCGTGCGTGCTATCCGCCATATGAATTTTGCTGGCTTCGCGGTGACGAAGCCTGATAAGGTGCGAGTCATGCAATGCCTAGATGAGCTAGACCCCTTGGCTGAGACGATTGGGGCAGTGAATACGGTTGTCAACAGCAATGGGTATCTGAAGGGGTATAACACTGATGGCGAGGGGTGCGTTCGCTCTCTGAAAGAAAACTTGGACTGCTCAATGGAGAAGGCAGTATTTGTTTGCCTGGGTGCCGGCGGTTCGGCACGAGCAGTTTGCTCTTCGCTGGCAGCACACGGGGCCAAGGAGATCTATGTTACGGATCTATGCGATCAATCCGCCAAACAGTTAGTAGACAGAATCAACAGCAATATTGCCCCTGTGGCAACCATGATACCTTCTGAGGATAAAGTAGCTCTTCACAGAGCCATTGCGCAGGCGCAAGTGCTAATGAATCACACCGGGGTGGGGATGGCACCACGCTTAGATGCTAGCCCGATAGATAAGGAAGTGTTCCGCCCGGACCTGCTGGCCTTTGATGCTATCTACAACCCGCAAAAGTCACGTTTCTTGCAAGACGCTGAAGCAAAGGGCAGCGAGATACTTAATGGGCTTGGCATGCTAGTCTATCAGGGCGCTATTCAGTTTAAGCTTTGGACCGGCTATGAAGAGCCAGCAGAGATTATGTTTAAAACAGTCAACGAGATTCTGGCTGAGGGTAAAGATACACTCTAGCTTAGTTGTTAATAAAAGGTAAGGGGATTGATCTGCAGTGGATAGAAAGTATTCCTTGGCCCACCTCACGGTTTTGGGCTGTCCTCCGCCAGAGATGATCTACATAGCGGCTATGGCAGGCTATGACTATGTGGGGGTGCGGCCAATTTACATGGGGCTTCCGGGTGAGCCGAATTACGACCTGGCGCATTTACCCGAGATGCTTAGCTTGACCAAGGCGGCATTGGCTGAAACAGGCGTCGGCCTGCACGATATCGAGTTAGCACGCATCGTTGCTAATGTGGATTTGAAGAGCTACGAACCTGCCTTTGAAGTTGCTGCCGAATTGGGGGCTAAGCATGTTATCAGCAGCATTTGGACTGCAGACAAGCCCTATTACATTGATAAGTTTGGCGAACTCTGTGACCTAGCTGCGCAGTATGACCTAACGGTCAACCTGGAGTTTGTTACCTGGGCTGAGGTAAGAACCCTGGCTGAGGCTTGCGAGGTTCTACACGCTGTCAAGCGGAAAAACGCTGCTATCCTGATCGATACTTTACATGCTTACCGTTCCCGTGTGTCGCCGCTGGAGCTTGATGCTGTACCGAAAGATTGGTTCCGCATGGCTCATATCTGTGATGGTCCGGCCGATATTCCCACCGATAAGGAGTCTCTTATCTTTGTAGGCCGCGATGCGCGTGAGTATGTAGGCCAGGGGGCCATCGACGTTGCTGCATACATCGAAAGAATGCCAGAGGACGTAGTCTTGTCAGTAGAGCTTCCCAATTTGGCGCGGGTTAAGGCATACGGAAATGCCGAGCACGCTCGCAGGTGTCTGGCTACTGCTAAGCAGTATTTCGCTAGATAAGAGTTGATGGTATCACTGAGCTAAGGAGAAATCAGATGGACAATACAATCACCGTTAGGAACCTTGTAATTGGTGCTGGGCAGCCAAAAATAGTTGTCCCTATTGTGGGCAAGAACCGTGTGGCCATTCTCGAGAGTGCCAATGAGATTGCCCGAATGGCAATCCACATGGTTGAATGGCGTGCAGATTTCTATGAGGGAGTACACGACACAGCGTCAGTTGTGGCGATACTGCAAGAGTTGCGGGAGATACTGAGTGAAGTTCCGATCCTATTTACCTTTCGTACTCCAGGCGAAGGTGGAAAACAGCCTATTTCAGGCGAAGGTTACAGGGCTCTCAATTTGGCGATAGCTGCAAGCGGGTTGGCTGATTTAATCGACATAGAAGTGTTTCTTAACGAGCAGGTCCATGAGATTATTGCTGGTATCCATGCGGCTGGCGCACTAGTTGTTGCTTCGAACCATGATTTTGCCCAGACCCCTTGCACGGAGGAGTTGGTATGGCGCTTGCGCAAAATGCAAGCCGTGGGCGGTGACATACTCAAAATAGCCGTGATGCCCAACACTTTGCCTGATGTATTGAGGCTACTGGCAGCGACTCACGCAATGGTTACGCAGTATGCGCAGAAACCAGTTGTTACGATGGCCATGTCGGCCAAAGGTGTGATTAGCCGTCTTTCAGGTGAGGTTTTCGGCTCAGCTTTGACTTTCGGCTCGGTGGGGGAAGTTTCTGCTCCTGGGCAAATCCCAGTAGATCAGCTGGCAACCGTGCTGGAAATAATCCATCGTTCCCTAGATTAGTACACTTCAGGAAAGGTTCTTTCCCTAGACTTCATGCAGCAAACTCACTAATGCAGATAAGGGGGCTTAAGTGTATGGAGGCAAAGATTACGAAGAAATCCTTGAAAGGGGCTATCGTAGTTCCTAGCTCTAAGAGCCATACCATCCGGGCAATTGTCATTGCCACTTTGGCAGGCGGCAAATCTGTCATTAATAACCCACTTCCAAGTGATGATTGTAAGGCGGCGCTGAGGGCGGCCGAGCTTTTTGGAGCAGCGTGCACCGTGAGCGAGGGACAATGGATCGTACAGGGGCCAGAAGACGGCATCCGTGTGCCCGATGATGTAGTCAACGTCGATAACTCTGGGACAACCCTTTACTTCATGACCTCGCTGGCCGCTCTTCTATCCGATTGGACAGTCTTTACTGGTGACAAGTCTATCCGCAGTCGTCCAGCTACTCCATTGTTGGACGCACTATCGCAATTGGGTGCAACAGCTACCACGACCAGAAGAGCCGTGACATCTCCACCCTTTATGGTTAAGGGGCCAATTAGGGCCGGTAGGGTAAAGGTTGAAGGAAGCCCATCTCAGTATATCTCTTCGCTACTGTTGGTTGCGCCGCTATGTAACGGCACAATGCGGATTGAGACAGACAACCCGATGGAGACGCCCTATCTGGATCTGACAATCGATTGGATGAGGCGTACTGGCGTGGAAGTGACTTACGATGAAGCTAACTATAGATATTTTGAAGTAAAAGGGCCACAGAGGTACTCTCCCTTTACCCGTGCCATGCCTAGTGATTGGTCAAGTGTGGCGTTTCCAGTTGTGGCCGGCCTTACGTCTGGCTCGGAACTTATTGTCAATAACCTAGATTTCATGGACAAGCAGGGTGATGCCAAGGTTGTCGATTACCTGATTGAAATGGGGGCTGATATTAAAAAGGATCTGGATGGCGGGAGGCTGATTATCAAGGGCGGTAAGGATTTGCACGGGATTACAATCGACATGGCTGGAACACCAGATGCAGTGCCGATCTTGTCCGTTGTAGGTAGTCTCGCCCATGGCATCACAGTTCTTGATAATGTTGCTGGTGCAAGGCTCAAGGAGACGGACCGCGTATCTGTGATGGTGGACCTCCTGAGCCGGATGGGCGCTGACATTAGAGCTGAGCATAACACCATCACTATTCATGGTGGGAAACCACTCAAGGGAACTACGCTCGAGAGCTACGGCGACCATCGGGTGGCAATGGCCCTAACTGCTGCAGGCCTTTTTGCTGAAGGTGTGACTACAATTCGAGGTGCAGAGTGTGCCAGCGTTACGTTCCCCGGTTTCTATGAGCAGCTCAATGCCCTTGGGGCAGACATTGGATTACAGTAATTCTACTACGCTTTAAAAGGCAAGGAGTGGTTGAAGATGATGGGCAATACTTTCGGCAGACTATTTCGTGTCACAACCTGCGGTGAATCCTACTCGGGATTCTTCCGCAAGAGCCCGGATATCCCGAAGGAGCTGTATGGTGGTCTTCTGACTATTGTCGATGGTGTGCCGGCCGGCATAAAGATTACGGCTGAGGCCATTCAAAACGAGCTAGATAAGAGAAAACCAGGACAAACCCCGCTTGATTCGCCTAGGTTGGAGAAGGACATAGCCTATATATTCTCTGGAGTCATGGAGAACCATCTGTCTACTGGTGGCCCCGTTGGCATCGTGATCCCCAATAATGACATCGAGGATATTCATGTTGACCAATATCGAGATTACAAAGACACCATCCGGCCAGGGCATGCGGAATACACTTTCTTTAAGAAATATGGCCAGTATGCTGACTGGGTTGGTGCCGGACGTGCATCGGGCCGGGAGACGGTTAGTCGTGTGGCAGGTGGTGCGGTAGCGAAACTAGTACTTGATGAAATGGGGATCGATGTAATTGCCTACACCATCGAGTCGCACGGCATCAAGGCAAAACCACTTTCGTACGAAGAGACTAAAGCCAATTACCGGAAGAACGAGCTGAACTGCCCCGACCTAGAGGTAGCTCCTAAGATGATCGCAGACATATTGCAGGTCAAAGCAAAGGGCGATACCTGCGGAGGTGTGGTGGAGGTTATTACCCGTGGTGTACCAGCAGGCCTAGGAGAACCGGTTTTTGATAAGCTTGAAGCTGTTCTTGCCCACGCGCTGATGTCCATCGGCGCTGTCAAAGGGGTTGAATTTGGTGCAGGTTTTGCTTTCGCCCTTTTGGTTGGCGCCGAATCCAACGACGAAGCCTATGTAGATGAAAGTACTGGGCGTGTGAGGTTCCACACAAATCATGCTGGTGGGTTCCTCGGCGGGATTTCTAACGGCGATGAAATTCGAGTTAGATTGGCCATAAAGCCCACCCCGACAGTCTCTGTTAAGCAGCGAACAGTGAATGTGGAAACGATGACTGATGATGTATTGGAACCCATTACCCGTAGAGACGCTTCTCTGCTTCCAAGAATCTATCCTGTCTGCGAGGCCATGGCTCGAATCGCTATCCTTGATGCGATTTTGATGGCTAAGGGCTATCGTGCTGTTACGAAGATCGACGAAAAATGGGATCGCATTTAGTCCTCAATGGCCTAGGTTGCGGATATTTACAAAAGAAAACGGAGGAAAGCTGATGAACATGATAAAACGCATTTTATCCCTGATGCTGGTGCTGGCGGTGTCACTAACTTGTTTTGTGGGTTGCTCTAAACCGGCAACCCCGAGCAAAGACAAGTCCCTGACGATAGCTCTACCAGCAGAGCCGGCAACTCTTGACCCCTATGCACACTCGAACCAAAATGGCTTCATTTGCACGACACTTGTCTTTGAAACCTTAATCAAGAAAAACGATAGTGGCGAATATTATCCTTGGCTGGCCACCGAGTGGAAGTTCCTAGACGATACTACGTTGCGCTTCAAGTTGCGTGACGATGTAACCTTCCACGATGGAAGCAGGTTCACCGCTGAGGACGTCAAGTTTTCCTTGGGGTTGGGGGCAGAAAGCTCGTTCACCAAGAACCTGTTTGGCTGCATTGATATTGATGCTACCACAGTTGTGGACGACACCACCATTGATGTCAAGCTTAAATATGCTTATGCTCCGCTATTAGAGGCGTTGGCCTCGCATAGAGGTGCCATGGTGAGCAAATCGGTCTATGAATCAAAGAGTAAGGAAGAACTTGCGCGTCAACCGGTCGGTACTGGCCCAATGAAGTATGCCAACTGGGTTCTGGGCGACCGCGTCGAGTTCGATACCTATGAGAATTATTGGGGAGAGCCGCTTGCTTTTAGCAAATTTGCTGCCCGTGTGATTGTTGAAGCATCCTCGCGTAGCGTTGAGCTGGAGACCGGCGGAGTCGATATTGCTTTTGACCTCTCTCCCGCTGATTGGGATCGCATCGATAAGGGGGCTAATACCAAACTGATCAGCGGTCAAACTCAAGGTATTTCGTTCCTTTGCTTTAATAACTCGATGAAGCTATTCTCTGATATCCGTGTTCGCCAGGCGCTCGCGTATGGCTTGAATCTAGACGCACTGGTTAAGACTGCATGGCAAGGGCAAGCCGACGTTGCAGATAGCTACTATTCAAAGAATATCTTTGGTTATAAGCAGGTGGGTCCTTTCGAACATAACCCTGAAAAAGCCAGGGCCTTGTTGGCAGACGCTGGCTTTGCTAACGGCCTAGATATTACTTACGTTACCTATGAGAGTCAGCTTAACCAAGCTTTTGCTGAGACAGTGCAAAGCATGTGGAAAGAAATTGGCGTGAACACGAGAATTCAAATGGTTGATCTGGCTACATTCACTTCCATGAACAACAATGGCGAAATCCCGATTTCCCTGATGACTAATACGGCAGTTATTCCTGATCCGGATGCAGCCCTGCTGGCTTGGCCGACTCATCGTACTATTTCCTTGCGTCACAACGACCCGCATATAGATGAGTTGCTCAACAAGGGTAAGGCAAGTTACGACAAGGAAGAACGCATAGCTATCTATGAAGAACTGCAGGATTACCTGTGGAGCAAGCTATATACTCTGCCGGTTGCATTTCCCAAAAACGGCTATGGCACTCGTGGCAACATCACCAATTTCCCCTTCTATCCTAATGTTTGCCCCGACCTCACACGAGTCAAGTTTACTGATTAAGCTATCCGCATCAACGGTTGAAGGTAACGGTGGTGATAGGCCTGCCAACACCACCGTTCCTTCTTGCTAGCTAGTCAGTTCTATAGTCGTTGCTGTAAAGGAGGGTAGATCGATGCTGAGATATGTAACAAAGCGTGTTCTTGTTACTATTCCGGTTCTGCTGGGAGTCACTTTGATCATCTTCACCATGATGTATTTTACGCACGGTGACCCCGCAAGGCTGATTCTGGGAGATACCGCTACTGACGCAGAGGTTGAAGCATTACGAGAAGAGATGGGGCTAAATGATTCCTTCATTGAGCGCTATATTGCTTACCTAAAAGGCTTATTTGTGGGCGACCTAGGTACATCTTACATTACTGGGCTCCCAGTATCAGCTGAGATTGCGGCCAGATTGCCTGTCACGGCGAAAATTGCTCTACTTAGCTGTCTGTTTGCTATTATCGTAGGTATACCGGTAGGTATTCTGTCAGCCGTAAAACAATATTCTTTCATCGATAATCTGACTAGGGTCTTGGCCCTGCTAGGACTTACTATGCCAAACTTCTGGTTGGCTCTGATGCTTGTTTTGCTCTTCTCGGTGAAGCTTGGCTGGCTACCTGCATCGGGCCTTTATGGTCCTCTATACTACATTATGCCTATTATTAGCATCAGCGCGGTTTCAGTGGCAACCATCACCCGTATGACTCGCTCTAGCATGCTGGAGGTTATCCGGCAAGACTATATCCGCACTGCTAGAGCTAAGGGGCTGTCTGAAGGAACCGTTATTTTTAAACACGCCTTGAAAAATGCTCTGATTCCTATCATTACGGTTATCGGCATTCAGTTCGCCAGTGGCCTGGGCGGGGCTGTTGTCAATGAGCAAGTATTTGCTATCCCGGGCGTAGGTAAGATGATGGTTGACGCAATCAAAGCGCGCAACTATCCAATGGTGCAGGGTGGGGTTTTGGTGCTGGCTCTGATGTTTAGCATCTTAAATCTGCTAATTGACCTGCTATATGCTTTTGTGGACCCCCGCATCAGGTCGCAGTATGCTAACAAGAAGGATAAAAAGAAGGCCGTAGAAGCTGGTATTACAGTTGCATCGGACAAGGCGGTGTAGAGATGAGCATAGACCATGCAATTGATCAAACAGTTA